>JAERML010000255.1 GCA_016844425.1 Bacteroidota bacterium | reverse complement strand
CAGGAAATGAAAAGCCCAAGCCTGCCAAAGGGAATACAGCCGCTGGGAAACAACTAGAAATGCCTGAGAGGGGGCCAGAGCCTGCCTTGCATACGACCACGCCTGACAAATGTTACGTAATGCAGGGTCTGCGAAGTTATCGAGGCCTTCGACGTCAGGAAAACGAAAGAGGCCATTGATGATACTGCATTTTCGTTAGACTCTTTCTGAGCCTGTTCGGTTTCGGGCGAATGAGGAATATTTCGCCAACAAGGGGCGAAGCCGCGTTCGTTGATTTTGAAGCACCCTTCTTGTACTATGCAGAAGCCCCCATCACCACTGCAATCTCTGTTATGTCCGAACACAACCCGTTGGAGGACTTCCATCCTGTCGTCCGTCGATGGTTTGAGGGGACATTTGGCGCACCCAGTCCCCCCCAGACACAAGGCTGGCCGAGCATCTCCCGCGGTGAGAATACGCTGATCCTTGCCCCAACGGGCTC
The DNA here is from genome assembly GCA_016844425.1 of Bacteroidota bacterium. The sequence continues at coordinate 3,889 of JAERML010000255.1, read as the reverse complement.
GGGCAAAACTCTGGCGGCATTCCTTTGGGCAATCAACCACCTGGTGGAACAGCATCTGGGTGAAGATCTACGTCCCGGTGTACGCATCCTCTACGTCTCGCCCCTCAAAGCACTGAACAACGACATCCAGCGAAACCTGGAGCTTCCGTTAGCCGGCATCAGGGAAGAGGCCCGGCGCTTGGGGTTGAGACTCCCGGCGATCCAGACCGGCGTCCGAACGGGTGACACGCCGCAGTCCCGGCGGACACACATGCTCAAGCATCCGCCGGATATCCTCATCACCACACCCGAGTCTCTCTATCTTCTCCTGACGTCGAAGCAGGCACGCAAGACACTCACTACTGTACAGTACGTGATTGTGGACGAGATCCACTCCATTTGCGGGAACAAAAGAGGAGTTCATCTTTCTCTCTCGCTTGAACGTCTTGCAGCAATTGCAGATCAGGAATTTGTCCGGATTGGGCTCTCGGCAACGCAACGACCTCTCGACCAAATAGCTGCTTTCCTTGGTGGACAGAGTTGGGAGAAAAGGAAGCTTGTCCCACGCCCGGTCACTATTGTTGATGCAGGCCAGCGCAAGGAAATGGACCTTCGCGTTGTCTGCGCACCACCCGACTTCTCACTCCTCCCACAAGAAAGCGTCTGGCCCCTGATATTCACAGAACTGCTCGAGAACATTCGCCGGCACACTACCACACTTATCTTCGTTAACAACAGGCGGCTGGCAGAACGGGTTGCGGCCAAGTTGAACGAGATGATCTCGGGCTCAGAGGATAAGAGGATACGTTCAGTCTCTATGCCGTCCCGCTGAAGCTTCGCTCCTCAGAATCTCCTACTCCCCTCGCGTCAACAGAGACGAGCCGTGACGAAGTAGTGCAAGCTTATCACGGCAGCATGTCCCGACTGTCGCGAGAACGGATGGAGGCTGATCTCAAGGCGGGAAGATTGCGCGCATTGGTTGCGACGTCCTCGCTCGAACTCGGCATTGACATCGGGAGTATTGATCTTGTGGTTCAGTTACAGTCGCCAAAAGGAGTTGCACGCGGGCTTCAGCGTGTCGGGCGTTCGGGACACCTCGTCACGGCTACAAGCAAGGGACGGATCTTTCCAACATACAGGGAGGACCTCGTGGAGGCTGCCGTTGTTGCGCGGGCAATGCAGAACCATGACGTCGAAATGACCATGATCCCGACCGACTGTCTTGACGTGCTTGCGCAGCAAATCGTGGCAATGGTCAGCGTTGAGGACTGGAAGACCGATCCTCTTTTCGATCGTATCCGACAATCATTCTGCTATCGAAATCTCTCCAGGAAACTCTTTCTCGGCGTTGTGCAGATGCTTGCTGGTCGCTTCACGCATGATGCCTTTCGGGAACTCCGCGCCCGCATCTCGTGGGACAAGGTGAATAATACCCTCCGGGCACTCCCGGGAAGCAGTCAGCTTGCCATTATGAGCGGCGGCACGATTGCAGACCGCGGTTACTTTGGCGTCTATCTGGAGGATGGCAAGACAAAGGTGGGAGAGGTGGACGAAGAGTTTGTGTACGAGAGCCGCACGGGCGATACGTTCATCCTCGGCACAAGCGTCTGGCGGATGATCACGATTGATGCGAACAGAATCACTGTTGCGCCGGCGCCCGGACAGCCAGCGCGCATGCCGTTCTGGAGAGGAGACGGCATCGGCAGGAGTTTTGAACTGGGACAGATGGTGGGAGAATTCAGGCGCACCCTGAGCGAGAAGCTCGATTCCGCAGGTTGCCTTTCGTGGCTGCAGCAGGAGTACCCCATTGACTCCAGCGCCGCCTGGAACATTCAAGAATATTTCCGCAAGCAACGCGACGCAACCGGAGTGATACCGCATGACCGAATGATTCAAGTGGAAGGTTTCCGCGATGAAATCGGCGACCCACGGATCGTTGTTCACTCCCCGTTCGGGCGAAGAGTCAACGGTTTGCTCGGACTCGTCCTCGGCTCCAGACTGCAACAGTCCCTCCACACCGAGCCGCAGATGATGTACAATGACAATGGGATTCTCTTTCGATGCTCGGACGTCACATCGCTCCCGCTCGACTTCTTTGATGGTCTGACCGTTCACGACGCGGAGGAACTTGTCCTGCAGGAGCTTCTTCATTCTCCGTTGTTCGGAGGACAGTTTCGCCAGAACGCCGGCCGGGCACTTCTTATGCCCAAAGTTGCTCCCGGCAAGCGGACTCCTCTCTGGTTGCAACGTCTTCGGGCGGGTGACCTGCTGCAGGTGGCGCGGCAATTCGACGACTTCCCCATTGTTATCGAGACGCTACGTGAAGTACTGCACGATGTCCTCGACTTCGATCACTTCAGACAGATTGTGCGCGGAGTCGAAGAAGGAACAATCGCCATACATACCACACAGACCGAGATCCCCTCTCCGTTCGCCGCCAGCATGCTGTTCGACTTCATCGCTGTGTATATGTATGAGTGGGATCAACCGCGTGCCGACAAACAGAGCCAGTACCTTGCGGTGAACAGGGAACTCCTTTCCGAAATCATCGACATCAAGGCGGTGGGGTCGCTCCTCCGCCCGGAGGCAATCGTGCATGTCGAACAACAGCTACAACACAACATCGAAGGATATCAGGCGCGGTCACCCGAGGAGTTGCTGGAAATCCTTGTCCGCATCGGCGATCTGACGGATGCCGAACTCACCACCCGTTGCGTAGAGAATCGCACTGGATTGGTCCATGAACTGGAGAGCGATGGCCGGGCCGTACGTATCTCGCTCGCTGGTGAGAAGCGTTGGATTGCAGGAGAGGAGGACGCACTCTACCAGAGTCTGAACGACGACCGGAACGCTCAACTTGTATTGTTCCGCCACCTTCAAAGTCATGGTCCGACAAGCACCCATTCACTTGCCCAACGATATGAGTTGGATCCTGACCGCGTCGAGAAGCTGCTCGACCAGCTTCCTTCCGACAACCAGATTGTTAAGGGGCGTTTCATTCCTGGCGGGAGTGATCATGAAAAACAGTGGTGTTATCGTCCGAACCTGGAGCGTATCCATCGCCAGACAATTGCCATCCTGAGAAAAGAAATTACCCCATCATCCCTCCCGCAGTTTACGGAGTTTCTTTTGCAGTGGCAGCATCTTGCCCACGGCGCGCAAGAGCATCACCCCGATGCAGCGCAACACTGCTTTGAGCAGTTACAAGGCATACCTCTTCCTGCAGAATTGTGGGAACGGGACTTTCTGATGAGGCGGATAAGAGAGTATTCCCCGGACTCCATTCTAAGACTCACATCATCGGGGGGAGTGGTGTGGGTTGGCGCTGCCGGGGGACGCACGCGTGTCATCGTTCGTGGTGAGGGAAGTATTTTTCTTCCCATGAGTCCGGATGAGGCGGAGAAGGGCTTGAGTGAACCGGCCCGACGAATCCTGCAGTACATCCGTCATCACGGGGCTTCCTTCTTCACCGACATCCGCGGGGGTAGCACACTCTCGCTGGCCGCCCTCAACAACGGTATTGCGGAGTTGTTTTGGAATGGCCTTGTCACAAACGACGTCTACGGCGAACTTCTCCATGTCAGGCGTCCTGCCCGTCTGAACCCCGAAGAACCCATTGAACGAATTGAGATGATCGACCCGGCGCACAATCCCCGGAAATCACGCTTCATGCATACCGCTCGCAAAGCAATACGACAGGTTCCAGGATGGTCCGGACGGTGGTCGTTGGTTCACCTCCCGGGAGTCATGGGGGACGACATCTCGCCTGAACAACGAGCAGAACAGCAGGCGCGTCAGTTGCTTGCGCGGTATGGCATCGTTGCGCGGGAATTTCACAAACGTGAGGAGCTGCTTCCCTGGGCGCTGGTGGCTGGGGAGTTCCAACGCATGGAGATGCGTGGAGAGATCC
>JAERML010000254.1 GCA_016844425.1 Bacteroidota bacterium | reverse complement strand
CCTCTTGAAGCCGGTCGAGCTTTTCTCCAAACATCCCGAAATCCTCGAGCGGTACCATCACTGGTTCAAGTACATCCTTGTGGATGAATACCAGGATACCAACCGTGTTCAGTATACGCTGATCAAACAACTTGCACGATTGCACCGGAATATTTGTGTCGTAGGAGATGACGCGCAGAGCATCTACGCTTTTCGCGGTGCCGACATCAGGAATATTCTGGAATTTGAGAAAGACTATCCCGATTGCAAGGTCATCCGGCTTGAACAAAACTATCGATCCACGAAGACAATTCTCGCTGCTGCAGAATCAATCATTAAACACAACGTACATCAGATCAGCAAGAACCTGTGGACCCAAAACCACGCGGGGGAGTCAGTCACGGTAGTGGTCTGCGACGACGACAGGGAAGAGGGATACCGGATTGTTAGCATGATTGAAGAGGAGTCCCGGAGGAAGAAACTGGATCTGAAGGACTTCGCTGTTCTCTACCGGACAAATGCCCAATCTCGCACCATTGAGGATGCGCTTCGGAGGAACGGGATTGCCTATATCATCGTTGGTGGGGTGGCATTCTACAAGCGGAAAGAGATCAAAGACGTTCTCGCCTATCTCAGATTGCTGACCAACCCAAAGGATGAGGAAAGCCTGCTCCGGATCATCAATGTGCCGGCGCGGGCGATTGGCGAGACGACCATTGAAAAGCTCAAGGGGATTGCCGCCAGGCATTCACTCTCATTGTATGATGTGCTCGCCTCTCCGTACATCGTCGACGGGCTGACCGAAAGGGCCGTCCGGGCAGTCCGACAATTTCATGCATTGATCAAGAAGTACATCGGGCTGCAGAGTGAAATGTCGGTAAGCGAGCTGACGCGTGCGTTGGTCGATGAGTTGGGCTTTCTTCAGGCGCTCAAAGAGGAGAACACTGCCGAGTCTCTTGCACGGCGGGAGAATATTCAGGAATTGGTATCGGCGCTCAGCGAGTTCAGCGACAATCACACAGATGCACGCCTGGAAGACTTCCTGGAAGAGGTATCGCTTGTTTCAGACGTGGATATGGCGGAGTTCGGACACAACGCAGTAACGTTGATGACATTGCATGCTGCAAAGGGGCTGGAGTTCCCGGTTGTATTCATCACCGGACTGGAAGAAGGTCTGTTTCCTCTTTCGAACTCGTCACTCGAACAGGATGAACTGGAGGAAGAACGCAGACTCATGTATGTGGGCATCACCCGCGCGATGCAGAAACTCTATCTGATGTACGCGCTGACGCGTTATCGCTTTGGTGAGCTGGGATACTCGGTGAAATCGCGGTTCCTCGATGAAATCGATCCATCGGTGCTCCATATCGAAAGCACTTCCCCGCGGCGGCTCACCGGCGCGTACCGTCGGCCTGTGTCAGAGACGGCACCCAGCTCGTTCACCGCAAAGACGCCATACCGGCGGACGTCCACCGAAGAACCTGTGCAGCATCATTCCGATATCATGCCGCGGTACGAGGATGAATCTCAGGAGGTAGTCACCGCACGTGTGGGGACGCGTGTCATGCATGAATCGTTCGGGAAGGGGAGGATCGTGGCGATTGACGGGCGGGGAGATAACGCACGCGCTGTTGTTGAGTTTGACACCGTCGGCCGGAAACACCTGATGTTGAAATTCGCCCACCTGCGCGCCTACTGATGGAGCCTCCGCCTCCCAACGCGGACGACACACCGATGATTGAGTTCGTTATCAAAGCTGTCAAGATTGCGCTCCGGCTCATGGAAGCCGGATGGTTCTACATCCGCTCGATCTCCAGGAAACTCTTTGAAGATGACATTCTCTTCCTCGCATCAGGGCTCGCGTTCAATGGCATCCTGACGATGGTTCCTCTGATGCTTCTGTCGGCATCGGCACTGGGCACGTTCTTGAACTCCTCCGAGCTTGCGATCGAACGGCTCAACGATATCCTTGATGCGATATTCCCGCCGCAGCCGTTTGCCATTAGCATCAAAGAGTCGATCCTGACGGCCATTTCAGACATCATTGCGTACCGCACCTCGCTCGGTATTTTCGGTGTGCTTGTGCTGATCTGGACGGGAACCTCTCTCTTCGACGCTCTACGAAGCGCCCTCCACAAAATCTACCATCTGCAGCGAACCCGAAGCCTGCTTGCAAGCCTGCTTCATGATGTCGGTTTCGTCGCTCTGGTGTTTGTTCTATTTGTTGCCTCAAACCTTGCCATCTGGATTGTCTCTCTTTTGGAGCGGGTGATGATGAACGTTCCTGCACTCGCTGTGCTCGATCTTCCGAGCTTCAACAGATCCATCCCGACAGTCATCATTATTCTTCTCAATGCCTGGATGTTTTACGTGATCTACCGCTACATTCCCGATACGAAACCACCAAGGATTGCCGGAATCATTTCCACGATCACAACCACTGTCCTTTGGGTAATCTCCGGGAAACTTTTTGCAATATACTTGTCCCAGTTTTCGGCCATCAGCAAGATCTATGGACCCTATGCATTTGTCCTGGTTCTGCTCATTTGGGTCTACTACTCTGCTATTGTTTTTGTGATTGGTGGGATTGTCGGGCAGGTCTACTGGGAGCGGCAGAAGCTGAAAGAGTCGGGCACACTCGAGCGTTGGGTATAGGTCTGCTCAATTGACAAACCCTCACACCTTTGATATATTGAAACACAGCCAGGTTCGAATCCAGCCACTCTCATTCTTTTCTCATGTCCAAGAATAGTATTGAACATCTTCGTTCATTGCAGGAGACTGCGCAGTTGGGTGGTGGCAAACAGCGCATCGAGGATCAACACAAGAAAGGGAAGCTCACTGCCCGTGAGCGACTGAACATCCTGTTGGACGAAGGGAGTTTTGAGGAGATGGATATGTTGGTGGAGCACCGCTCGTTCGACTTCGGCCTGGAAAAGCAACGCTTTCTCGGCGATGGCGTTGTCACGGGAACGGGGCGGATTGACGGACAGGATTTCACCGTGTTCGGCGGCTCACTTTACGAAGCGCATGCGGAAAAGATTGGAAAGGTGATGGATCTCGCGCTGAAAATTGGTTGCCCTGTCATCGGCCTGAATGACTCCGGTGGTGCCCGTATCCAAGAGGGGGTGGTCAGTCTGGGGGGATATGCGGATATTTTTCTGCGCAACACACTTGCATCGGGAGTCATCCCGCAGATTTCCGCCATCATGGGGCCTTGCGCGGGAGGGGCTGTCTATTCTCCGGCGATCACCGACTTCACGTTGATGGTCAAGAACACCAGCTACATGTTTGTCACCGGGCCGAACGTCGTGAAGACGGTGACGCACGAGGAGGTGACTGCGGAAGAGCTTGGTGGGGCGATGACGCACGCTTCGAAGAGCGGCGTGGCGCACTTTGCATGTGAGAATGAGGTGGAATGTCTCCAGAACATCCGTCGTCTGTTCAGCTTTCTCCCGTCGAACAACATCGATGATCCTCCAACCATGCCTTGTCGCGACGATGTGAACCGGAAAGACGCGTCCCTCAACACGATCATTCCCGAGAATCCCACCAAGCCGTACGACATGAAGCAGGTGATCTCGAAAGTCGTGGATGACGGGGACTTCTTCGAGGTACACAGGCATTTCGCCGAAAACATCGTGGTGGGCTTCGCCCGCCTCGGTGGCCGGCCCGTGGGCATTGTTGCCAACCAGCCCAGCGTCCTTGCCGGCGTGCTGGACATTGACTCATCAAAAAAAGGGGCACGCTTCGTCCGCTTCTGTGACGCGTTCAATATCCCTCTTGTCGTGTTCGAAGACGTCCCCGGTTTTCTCCCGGGGACCGACCAGGAATGGCGGGGGATCATCACCAACGGAGCCAAGTTGCTTTACGCGTTCTGCGAGGCTACCGTTCCGAAGATCACCGTCATTACGCGCAAGGCATATGGCGGGGCATACGACGTCATGAACTCCAAACATATCCGTGGCGACATGAACTTTGCATGGCCGAGTGCGGAGATCGCGGTGATGGGCCCCAAGGGTGCGGCCGAAATCATCTTCAAGAAGGAGATTGAGAAATCGGCGAACAAAGCGGAAGCGTTGGCCGAGAAAGAGCGAGAGTACCGGGAAAAGTTTGCGAACCCCTACCTTGCCGCAAGCCGAGGGTACATCGACGCAGTGATCGAGCCCGACCAGACACGGCCCCGCCTGATCCGCGCACTGGAACTTCTCGATACGAAGGTAGACAGCAACCCGAAAAAGAAACACGGGAACATTCCCCTTTGACCGTTCGGAGAATCTTTTTTACTTCTCCGCGAAACCATCTTACCTTCCGGCGTTCACGCTCCAACAATTCCTTCTCGTGGGTAAGAATCTTCTTGACTCTTCCTGCCTCAACATGTATCTTGAAGACGCAGTTACATGTCAGCGATAACATGTACGAAGACATAACTATGGTGGGAAGAATGGCGCGCTACGTTCTGCGGGTATGTTATTTAGTTCCTCTCTTTGCTTTCGGTTGTTCCTCCGAAAAAACCACATCGGACACCGCGGTAACGCCGCAGCAGGAGGAGGCTGTGCAAGCCTCTTCCGAAGGCTACTCTGCCGATTCATCTCCTGGTCTGGTTGATGCACCGGAAGCTTACGCGCCCGGGGATTCCGCAATTGCGGAAATGCTGGAGCGTGCGCGGCAGCATTATTTGTCTGCAACGGCAGCCCAGGAAAACGGAGACTCCGCTCGCAGCGCGACACAGTTCGAGGAGGCGATCGACATCCTCAATGCACTCAGTTACTACCCCGAGATGGAAACGAATCGTGACTTCAACGATCTCTCCAAGGCGGTCATTGAAGATTACGAACAGTACATTGCAAAGATCGACAGCCTCAATCCGGAAACTTCCATCTTTGCCCTTCGCGAAAAGCTGAACCAGATTACCGAACAGATCGATTCGGTCGATGCTGGAGTGCCCGAGCGGACAATTCAGGGAACAACAATTCCTCTCATGGTCAACCGGCTCGTGGAGCAGAACATCGCGTTCTTCCAGGGGAAGGGGCGGGAACATATGGAACGCTGGCTCTACAAGTCGGGGAAGTACTTTCCGATGATGCGGACGATAATGAAAGAGGAGGGAGTGCCCGAGGAGATCGTGTATCTTTCCATGCTCGAAAGCGGCTTGAATCCGGCAGCGCGTTCGTGGGCGAAGGCAGTAGGGCTCTGGCAGTTCATGAAGGGAACAGGGCGGATGTATGGTCTGGGGGGAAACTATTGGTATGATGAACGAAGGGATTTTGAGAAGTCGACCCGGGCGGCAGCACGCCATCTCAAAGATCTGAAGGAAGAGTTCGGAGACTGGTATCTTGCACTCGCAGCGTACAACTCCGGCGCCGGTCGCGTGTACCGAGGCATTCGTCGGAGCGGCTCTACTGATTTTTGGGCGATGCGCCGACATCTGCCAAGGGAAACGCGCAACTATGTTCCACAGTTCATTGCCGTGACGATCATTGCGATGAATCCTGCAGACTATGGATTTGCAGGGATTGAACAGGCTGAGCCCCTGAAATACGAGATCGTCTCCGTGGATGATTGTGTGGATCTCGACCTGCTTGCAGAATGTGCGAACACGGACGGAGAGACCATACGTGAGTTAAACCCCGAGCTGGTCCAATTGTGTACCCCGCCGGGCGTGTCCGGCTACGAGCTGCGCGTTCCTCATGGCACTATGGCCGTGTTCAAGGAGAAATTCGCCGCGATTCCGAATGAAAGCAAGAGGAACTATATCGTTCACACCGTTAGGAGAGGAGAAACGGCTTCCTCCATCGCAAAGAAGTATGG
>JAERML010000253.1 GCA_016844425.1 Bacteroidota bacterium | reverse complement strand
GTAGGGGATCCATTTCCCCTCTGGCAACTGCCCCACGATCTCGCTGTGGGCGTGCTGGCTCATCATGCGGATGAGGTTCTTGCGGTATTCGTCAGGCATCCAGTCACCCGGCTCGATCTTCTCGCCCCGATTGATCTTCACCTCGAAGTCCGCAAGTTTCTGGTCGTTGGTTTTCTCGGCACTCATGGTGTCGTCGAAGATTGTTTGTATTAACGATCCCGCGTTGGATTCACACTCATCTCCCTGCAGGAAATCGAGAGAGTGTAAGGAGATGGATGGAATATAAGAATGATTGGTCTTGGGGGCAAACGGCACGGGGGAAACGGGGGCTGATGATCACCGATATTGCACGAATATAGCAGACCATGTAGCAATTAATGTTGCCGAAACAAGCGATCCACACGTCGTTGGTGAATCTCTGCTACCAGCATGTGAGCTCCGGTTTCCTGAACAAGGGGGACAACCTCCAATTCGGGGAGGTCGAGCTTTATCACGAGAGAGTGTGCACGCCTGAAGTGCCGCACGGCTTCTTCGATCACATCCTCTATCGGTCCGGGAGAGATCAGCTTGTCCAGAACCTCTTGAAGAACCCGTTTCGTGGTGGCGCTACCGAGCGTCTTTCCTTTCAGGAGCATTCGCGCAGCGTAGTTGAACCTGCCGCGTTTCAGGTCCTCCACAATGTCCCTGACGTCATCGACAATCTGGGTTCCGATGGCAAGCTCGTCCGCAACGGCTCCAATGAGGGGGAGTGCACGACGTCGTCCCGACGCCAGACAGACTGCGGTTGCGCCAATCTGGAATATCGATGAAGTGCTGGCAAAGCCGCGCAAGATAGCGCGTGGAGCCAGTACCTCCCCGCGCTGCAGAGCGTCTACCTCCTCAATCCCCTTCACGGATGTTAGAACGTGCGTCCGGAAGTGCGCCCAAAATTCAGCACGCTCACCAAAATGTCGTGCAAGTGCTTCTTCGGCTTCGCGATGGAACAACTCCGCAAGTGGCAACATTCTTCGGTCACCCACCTGGCCGTCAAAGAGATCATCCTTGATCCTGACGGAGAGGTACAAACAGTACTGTGCCCAGAGGACATCATGGAGAAATGCCCGCCGGGGTCCACTGGTGGCCAGCGTGTGAGACCACCGACGGGCCAATACAACGGGGATCGCGATCCAGTATGGATTTGAGTGAAGACGACGAAGCGAAGGAAGGCGGCGGGGCAGCCCGACGGGCACGGACCGACAATACTTCTGCAGCGCCTGTGCTATGGCTCGGGGTTGCGCATTGATGAAACGCTGAAGGCGGGACGCAAGCGACATCATTCGTCAGAGCCGTCCGCCGGGAAAAAACGCCTTCACCATGTTGGGGGTGCACTATTGCGCATCATTGCATCGCTGGTCGCACCCGGCAGGAGTCCTGCAATGTACTCCAGGATTTCTTTGCGTGTTGGGCTCTCAGAGGTTGATGCAAGAGTATTCTGCCACCGTGTGACATCGGCAGAAGAAAGCGGATTGAGCCCGTAGTTCTTCAGGACGCCATTGGTGTTGCCGGGGTCAGCAAGAAGGTCGGCCAGGAGCCCGCTTGTCGTGAGGGCGGAATTATTGAACTCTCGCCATGTCAATTGTGCCATAGCATGCCTCATGCTGTTGGAAGTGAAGTTAGTGTGTTTGAGAAAGAAGTTTCACGCGTTCCCTTGCCAGGACCGCATCGCTGCTCGTTGAATCGGACCGGAGAAACGCCTGATAGTGTCTGATGGCGCTCTTCACATTTCCGGTTGCCTCAAGAGATCTTCCGAGTGTGAATTCGACGCGGCCCAGCGTTGGGTCCAGTTGCAGTGCACGCAGGCACGCGCGTGTCGCATCAACATGGTCTCCCGTGTTCGTGAGCGCCTTGCCAAGTCCTGCATGGTACACGGCCACGGATGGTCGGTGGGCAATAGCGCGGCGATAAAACTTTGCGGCGTTTTCATAAAACCCGTGTTCAATGCATGCGTTACCCAATGCGGCATCGGTTGCATCAGCGGAATGGCCCACCTCAACCGACCGCCGGAAGAAGAGGTCTTCGTAGCGGGCCGCAGCCACCGTATCATTCTCACGCAGCGACATGAACGACAGCAGCGCGTAGACATCCCGGTACACAGGCCGGACACCAAGCGACGTTGTGAGAATCTCCGTGGTCTTGTCGTACTCACCCAGGTGGTAGTAACTTTCACCGACAAGGTAGTAGGCGGGAGAGAACGGCCACTTCATTGCAATTGCCTCGGTCAACGGCTCGATCGCGCCCCGGTAGTCCTCCATGATGTACCGGACTCTCCCGAGGTTGTACAGGAGAATGTTGTTGCCGGGGGAGTATTCCAGCGCCCTTTGCAACGCCCGCGCCTGCGCAGGCACATCGTCCCCGATGTATGCATTCGCCCATTCAATCATTGTAGCGTCGAACGGACTTACCGTCGACTCGAGTTTCTGCAGGAATGCGTACTGTGCCTTCGCTTCCTCCATCTGGCCGCGTCTGACCATCCCGGAGATCAGCCAAATACGTGCGGGGACGAACGACGAATCAAGCTCGATAGCCCTCCGCAGATACTTCTCTTCGCCGGGCTCAGCGCGATAAATGAATTGTGTTGCCTGGATGAACGCCTTGACCGCTTCGATGTTCTGCGACTTGTGCGCGATCCAGGGACGGAGGTCCCTGTCCTTCTCGGTGTTGAGGAGTCGTATCTGGAGGAAGTTCAGGATCCGGCCGGAGAGAGAGCTGACGGCCCGCGGGAGATCGGACTCTCCGGTGACGGACGCGCTCTGCGTGAGCGTAACGGTACCGCTCGCCGGATCGACGAGCTTTGCCTGAATACTGTACCCGCCGGCAGGGTTGGCAGTGATATTGCCGTCGATGACGAGCGAGAGCTGCGCCGTAGAGATCACCTTCAGGAGTTCCACATCATGCTGTGGATGGGAGGAATCGATCAGGTTGTTGAGGCTGAGAGGATCGACCACGCCGAGCCCTTCAATCCCGATAAATTGTTCGGCAAACAGTGATTGTACTGTAGCGCCCATATGTGAAGCGGTGGACTCCGGTGTCAGGCTCTGAAAGCGGAGAATCCCCAACCGCTGCATGGGAGGAAGCTGGGGAGTGGGAGCGAGGAGCC
>JAERML010000252.1 GCA_016844425.1 Bacteroidota bacterium | reverse complement strand
CCCTCCGCTGCTCCGTAGATCCTGTTTGGATTGGATGGAGAAATGGCAAGCTCAATGCGGCCGGTCGTATCGTCAATGCCGGAGGATGAAGGGAACCAGGTGTTGCCGGCATCAGTGGATTTGATGACGCCCTTCTCATCAATTGAACCAAATTGCACGTTGAAGTTGCCCGGCAACTCGATGATCTGCAGGACTTTCTTCACGCGCCCACTTGTGCCGATGATCGCCTGGCGGTAGACTTCGGTCCACGATGTTCCGCCGTTCGTCGATTTCATGATGCTGGATGAGTTCACCGTATTCTGCTTGTAGCGGCCGGACGTTGTAGCGGCAAGGACGATGTCAGAATTGCTCGGGTCAATAATGATCCGTGCAATATTGTTAAAATTGTCGTTCCCCACGGTACTCATCAGCCGGAACCACGTTGCCCCGCGGTCGGTGGACTTCAGCATCCCGTCCCCGTTGATCACATCCACGCTGAACATGCTTTCACCGGTCCCTGCATACATGATGTTGTTATTGGAGGAGGACATGGCAATGGTAGACACGGCGAAGTTCGGAAGATACGGAGCTACTTCGATCCAGTCTGCACCCGCGTTGGTGGTCTTCCATATCCCCCCGCCGACACTCCCGATAAACCAGGTGTCGCCGGTTGGATCAATAGGATCGACAACGAGGCCACGGACACGTCCGGTCACGTTGCCAGGGCCCCGTTCCGTCCATGGCAGAACGGCAACGGACTGTGGCGCAAGTGCGACTGCCCGCTCCAACTCCAGGGCACGATATCCGGGCTTGTAGGCTGGAACAGTCTCACCATACGGGATCGTCCGCTCGTACATAATCCTGGCAAACTCGCCGGGATTTTCCGCGTACGGCTTTCTGAGTTTCCTCAGTTCTTGAATCCGGTCCGCGGTTCGCCGGGGCTCCGATGATTCGGGGTCGAGGCGGGTCAGGAGCTTCATCAACGAGTGGTATTCCTCCTGCTCTTCCGCACTCAGACCTGCTGGCCGTTGTTGCGGCATCAGGAAAAGCACCAGCAGGGATGCAGCCAGACAAGCCGACAATAGCCAGGCGAGACGTTTCTTCATGGTGGGAGTCCTTTTGTTAATGGGACGATGAAAGGATTCAGAGGGTCACGACCCCTGTCCACTCCGGGAAAAGGGAGAGCGGCTTCGCGTGACGACGTCATACACGTATCCGTTTGCCTCTTCGTCGTGCGAGATGACCTCAGGGATGAAATGCACTTCGAGGCGGTTATCGTTCACCCAATACACGTCGGCGCTTTCGAGACTGTCCTCGAACACCACCTCCGCATTCGACATGTCGAACACGAGAAAGCGGAGGGGCCGCAGAGGGTGTCCGGGACGTACTTTGGGCCTGTTGAAACATACAACAAACGACTTGCTTTCGTTGGAGACGTATTCCACATCGCTGCCATACTTCGCTTGCGCCAATCCGGTCATGATGGATTGAGCGTTCTCAGCCGAGCTGCACGAGAGGAGAAGAGCAGTCAACAAGACCTGCAGTATTCTGGCCAATTGCACTGTGGCTCCTATTCCCTTAACAAACAGAGGTTGCCAAAAGCTTCAACGCTGCCCCTTTTCCTTTGTGGCTGAGAGGGCAGATTCATGTTGGCTGGATGCGATGATCTGTGTGATCAGGTGCAAGATGAGTTCCGAATTGAATATATCAAAACAGAGAAGAGCAAACAAGAAAAGCGAAGGACCATTCTCCCCGGCCTAACGACGGCGCAGTAGTGTGCCCACTGAATCACCCACTTCAGGCGGGCGCTGCAAGCTTCAATGTGTTGGGTTGCGCCACCTTCAGGTGGGCGGCTGCAACCCAGGAAAGAATTGGTGGGGCTTTAGCCCGATTCTCCTCAACAAGACCATGTGCCCTCAACACCTACGTTCTCTCATCCATCAAACGAAGTCGCTCGACCAGTACTTTCATCACTTCAAGTGCAAAACTTGGCTTCTGATGCACAAGTTCGAGAAACCGCGCCTCATCGATAGGTCCCAGATCGCAATCAGTCTTTGCAATGGCAGTTGCGCTGCGGGGTTTGCTGTCGATCAGCGCCATCTCCCCGAAAATACCACCCTTCCCAATACTGGCAACGAGCTTGCCATGGACTGATAACTCCACCTCTCCTTCTTTCAAGACATACATCTTGTTGCCAGGTTCCCCCTCTTTGAAGATGTTCTGGCCGGACGTATAATGTTCTGGTTGCATTTTTACTCCTCCATAAGAATAAAGGAAGCCATCACTTGTTTACGCCCGGTTCAAAATCGAGGACAACAGAGTTCATACAGAATCGTTTTCCGGTTGGCGGGGGTCCGTCATCGAAGAGATGTCCGAGGTGCCCCCCGCAACGGCCGCACAGAACTTCCGTTCTGTTCATCCCGTGCGAAGTGTCCGGTTGATAGACCACGCTGTTCTTCCGGAGTGTCTCGAAGAAGCTCGGCCACCCGCAACTGCTCGCAAACTTGGCATCGGAAAGGAACAACGCATTCCCGCAGGCAGCGCAATAGTAGCTCCCGATCCCCTCGTAGTCCCAGTACTTTCCGGTAAATGCCGGTTCGGTCCCCTTCCGGCGTGCAACGACGTAGACACTTTCGGGGAGGACGCTCTTCCAGACGGAATCCGGGAGGTCCAGCACAGTCGTGTCTCTTCGCGAGTAGTACGGGTTGTTAGGATGATTCGGGGTTGCCATTGGCGCGGTCTCCGATTTGTGTTGGCAGTTCAACATGAATGTTGTTGCCAGGATAAGAAGGAGAGATATTCGTTCGTTCATTGGTGGCGCCAAACTCCATCATTCCACATTTCGGGTCCGCCTTTCGCAGTCCACATGCGCCGGCAGGTTTGTTGGATGTTCATTATTCAGTGGTTCGGCATGATCACGAAATCATCCAATTCCACAAGAGCTGATTGAAACACGGATATTCCTGATGCGTGGTCACAAAGTCATGCTTGGCCCGCACCTCGCTGAACTCTATAGTATCGAGACGAGAGTATTGATGCAGGCAGTGAAGCGAAATAGCAACAGATTTCCCGGTGATTTCATGTTTCCCCTTACAAGGGGGGAGATTCAGAGCATGTCACAATTTGTGACATCCTTTAAATACTCAAAAGCGGTCTATGTTT
>JAERML010000358.1 GCA_016844425.1 Bacteroidota bacterium | reverse complement strand
TCCCATGTTATCGGCGTTACTGAAGACGCCTTCTTCGTGCCCGTGCCGCTGTGCGCGGGTGAGGCATTTGGTGAAAAGGCCACGGGTGGCTTTGAGGTCGAACAGTCCCGAAGCACGTAGAGAGTCTTCTGAGAGCAACTCCGCCACATACTCCGGCGCATGTGGCTCCACAAAACTGATCGCGTCCGGTGCCCGGTACGCTTGTTTTTGCCGGTTGATGATCCGGTCCGGGATTACTCCCCGTGCAACTTGTTTCAAGATGAATTTTTCGTTCAACCCCGCGAGTTTATAGTAAGGCGGCAGACTGTTGCAGAATTCCATCACCTCTGCATCGAGGAACGGGAACCGTCCTTCAACAGAATGTCCCATGAGCATCCGATCGCCTTGCGAGGAGATCAGATATCCTGATAACAGCGTTGTCACTTCAAGGTATTGGGCTTGTGCCAGGGGGTCCCATCGATGGAATTCCGATGGCAGGGAATCGAGGGCCCCCGGCGCGGGATCGTTCCGGAGTGAGGATTGGACATCCTGTGAGAAGAACTTCTTGAGAAGCGACGTTGTCCACCACCGCGGTTCGTGCGAGAAACTTCGTGCGAGAAACCAGGCTGCCCTGCCCGATCCAATCCTCTCTTCCAGAATTCAAGCGCCATTCCCTTGGCCTGTTGTGGCCCGCGAGCCAGATAGGGGTACAAGCGATCGAACAGTGCAGGCCTGCTCTTCGACTCCGGCTGATGCGACCAGAACAACCGGATCTTTGCTTCCCGGAACAAATCGTAACCGGCCAGCATTTCGTCGGCACCTTCGCCGGTGAGGACTGCTTTGATGCCTGCATCGCGAACAAGACCGGACAGAAGATACATCGGGGCCGCTGCGGTTCGGAGGATCGGGCGCTCTGCGTGGCGAACGACTTCCGGAAACACACGCGCGATATCGCCCCGCTTGACGACGAGTTCCTGGTGCGAGCTGTCTATGGTCGATGCCATCTCCCGCTGGAATTCGGTCTCGTCGTATTCTGCATCCTCGAAACGCAGCGAGAATGTTCTGAACTCTCCTTGTTTGGCCATCCGTCCCATCCAGGCAATCAGGGAGCTGTCCAGACCGCCCGACAGGTAGCTGCCGACGGGAACATCCGACCTAAGCATACGGAGTTCCGTTGCTTTGGAGAGTTTCTCGCGCAGCAGCTCGGTAGCTTCGGGGAGGGTGAAAGGGAACGAATTTGGATCACCAGCAGGATAATCCGGTTGCCAGAACAGAGTATTCTGGTGCGTCCCGTCGCTGTCGTACACCCTGACCGAGCCGGGTCGAAGTTCTTCAACTCCCCTAAAGAGAGAAGTTGGTGCGAGTGATGACCAGTAGGTGAACGTTTGATCCAGTCCGTGCAGATCGATCTCACGTGGAACAGAAGGGTCTGCGAACATTGCTTTCACTTCACTCGCATTGCTTTCACTTCACTCGCGAACCAGATCTTTCCCTGGTGTTCCCGCACGAAAAGGGGGCGAACGCCGATCCTGTCGCGTGAGAGGATCAGGCGGTGTGATACACTATCCCAGATCGCGAGTGCCCATTGCCCGTTGAATCGGGAGAAGCAGCACGTGCCCCATGCTTCGTACCCATGGACGATCACTTCCGTATCCGAGTGAGTGCGGAACCGATGGCCGATTGCCTCGAGTTCCTTCCGGAGCTCCAGATAGTTGAAGATCTCGCCGTTGAATACAATCCAGAGCGCCTCGTCTTCCGACGTCAGAGGCTGTTGGCCTGAGGTGAGGTCGATGATCGAAAGCCGCGCATGCACAAGGCCTGCACGCTCATCGCGATACACGCCGTACTCGTCCGGTCCACGATGTCGGATCGCCCCGACCATAGAGCGGAGCAATTCCATCGAGGGTGGCTCAAACCTGTCAGTTGTGTGGATGATGCCGGCGATCCCGCACATGTGTTAGTTCCCGGTAATGGCGTTGGTGGCCGCTTTCAAGATGTCGGCAATTTCCTGCACAGGTTTAATGAGAAGAGGCCCCATATGGAGAGGGAGAGTTCCTCGACGTTTGGAGTCGATGTCTTTATACACACGTTCGACTTGCTCAGGAGTTAGGCCAATCACAGGAGCAACCTCTGAAGGCGGGACGTGGTGGTTGTGACCATAGAGGCAGAGATCCATCTTTTCATAAGGGAGGGCGAAATAGAACTCTTCCTGAGTCTGAGCGAGTGAGAATGTGTCTGTAGTGGGTGGCCGTTTGCAGATCTCCTCGGGAACACCGAGGGCCCGTGCAAGCTCGTACACTTGCGTCTTGTAGAGGTGCGCAATTGGCTTGAAATCTGCACTTCCGTCGCCACCTTTCACAAAAAATCCTTGGTCCCATCCCCGCCTTTCACAAAAAAACCCTGGTCGTATTCCAGTCTATTGGGGGTTCCGCAGACGGCATAGTTGAGACGGTCGGCGTGATAGTATTCCATCATCTTGCGCGTCCGCTGTTTGAAGTTGGTTGCCGCGACAAGTTGAAGATATGCTGCGAGAGGCATCCGCTCGGACTTCCGTTCTCCGCTGGGTGTCTCAACTTCGAGGCGAGAGACATTGAGGCGATCGCTGGAGAGAATGGAGGGGATCGTGATCTTGTTTTTCCATCCCGATCCATATTCAGGGAACACCATCCGGATTGCTTCCAGCTGGCGCCGATAGCATCCCGCACCCTCCAGAATGGGGGCGATGTTTTCAGTCACCGTGGGCATCTCGAATGTTGCTGCGAGCATTTTGCCAAGCCGGAGAGAGTCACCCGACGAATCACGTTCGGGCATGAAAACGGCAAGGACATTGTCCTTTCCG
>JAERML010000048.1 GCA_016844425.1 Bacteroidota bacterium | reverse complement strand
GGTACGCGCATCCTGTTCAGTTCGGACCGGACCGGCATCTTCAATCTTTATGCTTACGATCTCGAAACAAAAAAGATCGCCCAGATTTCCAATGTCCTTGGGGGCTCTTTCATGCCGACGGTGAATGCCGGGGGACGGATTGTCTACTCCGCGTACACTTCGAAAGGGTACAAGCTCTACGAGATGGTGAACCCGGTGGAGATGGGTGAAGGAGAGCATCATTATGTGAGCCTTCCGGGCGCTGCGGCAATCGATAAGAGCGGACCGCTTGCCCTGGCGTCCAACGGAAGCGTTGCAACGACCCAGTTTGACTGGCCCTCGCTCCGCTCGTATGATGACACACAGCTTCCGCCGCTGGATGCCAAGCCATACCGGAGCAAATTCACGAACCTCAACGTCGTCCCGTTCCTACGGATCGACAACTACAACCCGAAGAACAAAGCGTTCGAAGTCCTGAAGCCCGGTGTGTATCTCTTCTCGAACGAGATCCTGGAAAAGCTCTCGTTTTTTGCCGGTGCCGCACTCAACACACAACTCGAGCGTGACCTTTTCGTTCAGTTCAATTACCGCGGGAGAATTCCCGGGATGTACCAGTTGGGGCTCGAACCGGTGACATCCATTGAGGCTTACAACGTCACGCGGAAAACGGATAACGCTCTCGAACTTGGCAACGAAATTATTCCCATTGACGTCACATACAATTTGACCGAATTTGATTTCGTGTTGAACCAACCGCTTGTCCCGACGGTGGCCGAGGTCGAGTTCCGCTATGTACACAGCCGTTACACGTCGATAATCGAGAGTTTTATCAACCCGTTTGACAACCGTGTCGTCTCTGCCTCCAGCGACCTCTACCTGATCTCAAACACCCTGTCGCTTACGGTTCGGATGGACGCGGTTCCTCGATCCCGGACGGATGAGATCAACCCTCTCGGGAGGGAGGTCCGCTTCAATGTCTCGCGTGACCTGAATAAGTTCAATGGTGACGGCGAGTATGAAATCAGTTCAACGGGACTTGTCCCTGTCTACAAGAACGTGAACTTCACTCGGGTTGAGCTTCTCTGGAAAGAACACATCCCATTCTTCTTCAAAAACCACACGCTGACCGCTTCGTTGAAAGGGGGCTCAATTCTCGGGCCGGAGGTCGACGAGTTTTTTGATTTCTATGCCGGTGGTCTCATCGGGATGAAGGGGTATCCGTTCTATTCCCTTGGCGGCAATGAGATGGCCGTCGTCGGACTGAATTACCGTTTCCCGCTCGCGCACAACCTGGACATCCGATTTCTCCCCATCTATTTTGATAAGCTCTACGCGTCATTCTATGCTGATATCGGCAATGCATGGACCGGGAAAATTCCAAACCCGAGGCAATTCAAAACGGATGCCGGTGTGGAGTTGCGACTGGAGTCGTTTTCTTTCTATGCATACCCAACACGGGTCTTCCTCAACGTTGCGTACGGCTTTGACCAGTTCACACGTTTAGTCCGGAGTCGTAACCAGGTGGTCACGTACGGCAAGGAGTGGAGCATCTACTTCGGCGTTCTTTTCGGATTCGATTTTGACTAATCACAGATCAGGAGCGTTCACATGAAACAATATTGGATTGCTCTCCTCTTTGTTGTTGGTATTTCCAGCGGATGGTCTGCTGATGGCATTCGTTTGATCGGAGAAGGCAAAGCGCCGCAGCAAACGTTCACGGGAAATATGCGGGTGGATTTCTTTGGACAAACGGAATTTGCCTTCTCGCCGCAGGTGCAGGAGGAGATTGGCGGGGGAGGGCCAGCGCGCAAATCCCCGTTCCTTGCGGCAGGGTTGTCGCTGCTGGTACCGGGTGCGGGAGAATTCTACACGGGGCACTACTGGGAGGCAGCAGCGTTTCTTGCGGCCGATGTTGCAGCGTGGGCACTTGCATACTCCTACGACAAGCGCGGAGACCGGCAGACGAATTACTTCCAGGACTATGCCAATGAACATTGGAGTGTAGTACGTTACGCGCAGTGGACACGAGACAATGCCTCACAGATCAACCCGGCTATTACAGGTCAATATGCCGTCTTCAATGGCAATGGGTCAGTCAATTGGACGGAGCTCAACCGGCTGGAAAGAGATATCGGCACCTGGTACTCACACACGCTTCCGTCATACGGCGAGCAACAGTACTTTGAACTGATTGGGAAGTACCAGCAGTTCTATCAGGGTTGGGATGACCGGAATCCCGGCCTGATCACCTATGAAGGAATAACCCAGAGGCTGGAGTCTGGATACTCGAATTTCAAGTACTATGCAGGCGAACGCGGCAAGGCCAACAGCTACTACAACACCGCCTCAACCTGGGTGACGGTTGCGATCATCAACCATGTAGTAAGTGCCGCGTATGCCGCCTTGGGCGCCGGTTGGTATAACAAGGCGCACGCATCGTTGGGGTTACAGCGAATTCCTGTGGGTATCGGCTATGGGGTTGTGCCGGTGGTGAAGCTCTCGTACGACCTGTAACATTTCGGGAACGTTACTTCCGTACCCGCAGCATTACCACGATCGCCCCGATGAGGAACATGATGTTCGCGAGCCAGGCCGTTAGCAGTGGGTGGATGTCTCCGTTGTAACCGAAGACCTGGCTCACCTTCATGAATATGAGATAAACAAAGCAGATCAACAGGCTGATACCGAGCTGCACACCAACTCCACCCCGCCTCCGGACCGAAGAAAATGGAACACCGAATAGCACGACAATCACGGATGCGAACGGGAACGATATCTTGCTGTAAAAATCCACCAGCCAACGTGCAACATCCTGTCCTGACCGCTGCTGGCTCTCGATGAAGTACTTCAACGTATAGTAATCCATCTCATCCGGTTTCTCCTGCTTCTTGCGAAGGTCTTCCGGGTCGAAGTGAAGCCGGCCTGCGGGCGAGGTATCGAATTCCTCCAACCGCTCCTTGCCATCCACGAACCAGCGCCGTACACCGTTGTGCAGAATCCAGATCCGTGCCGTGGTATCCCATTGCATGCTCACGGCGTCCACGCGGCCGGTCAATACCGTAAGATTGGTATCGTTGAAGTCCTGGATGCTCACGCGTGTCGCGATATTGCGAGCGTCATCAAAATACCCGAGCGAGAGGATTCGTGTGGGGCTGTCCTGGAAATAGATGTTCGCCCCGGAGGCGGAGACGTAGTTGCGCTGGAGATACACCCGTTCGATGGTGAACTTCATTTTGTTTGCTGAGGGAACAACCCAGCCATTGAAGTACACCGATGCTGCACTGACGATCATGGCAACAACGACATACGGCACCATGGTACGATAAAGGCTGATGCCACTCGATTTCAGAGCAGTCAACTCCCCCTGTGTGGACAAGCGGGCGGTTACAAAGAGGCTTGCCAACAACATTGCGACCGGCATAATGAGTTTGACGATCTCGGGGATAAAGAAGAAGTAGTACCGAGCGATGACTGCGCTGGTTGCCTGCCTGTCAATGAAATCGTCCAGGTGCTCGACCGCATCAATGACAATAAAGACGATCGTGACAGCAATGAGAGAGAAGAGGGCCGACACAAGGAACTGCTTGATGATATACCGGTCGATCAGTTTCATCAGAGGGAAAGATCGGCCCCAGGTTCATCGGGGAGTTTGGTTCGCCACTGTTTGGGGATGAAGCGTTGGAGCGCATCCCAGCGGATGATGGCCGTTTCCCTGCCGATCCGGTAGGTGAGGTACATGCCGACGATGCCGAGGATGACATTGGCAAACCACATTCCCCAGAAGGGGGACGCGATGTCCCGGTCGGCAAGGTTCTCGCCACCTTTCAGACACGCCCAGTAGAGGACGAAGAAGCCAAGGCTGAGTGTAGCCGCAACCCCGAATCCCCCCTTGCGGGCCATGACGCCGAGGGGCGCACCGATGAGAACAAAAACGACACAGGCTGCAGGAATGGAGTATTTCTTGTGAATCTCCACCAGATATTGATCCATCTGCTTGTCCACCATTTCGATGACGATGTGAGAGTTGGTCACCGAGGAACTCATCAGACGGGCAGAATTCAATGCAGAGGTCGTCGGGGGGTCGACGCGTGGACGCATCCCACCGGGCGCAAAGGGGTTCTTGGTTCCTGCCAGAAGATGCTCCATATCCCGGCTCACCACAGTTTGGAGGTTCTCCTCAAGCTTCTCACGCTCCCTGGCCAGGCTATCGACAATGCCGATCATCACCGCGGCGCTAAGTTCACGGTCTCCACGCGAGATGGTTCCCTCGGCGGAGCGGGCAAAGTCAAAGCCCTCCACGTCCATGGCAATCCGGTGGTTCTGGAACTCAAGCCGGCGGTAAGAAGTCATCTTCGCCAGGTCGAGTTCGTGAATCTCGCCGCTTTGGAGGTCCATCACCAGCTTGCGATAGTCTGGTGAGAAGGAAATGGTCCCCCGCTCCGCGGTGATAACCACGTTGCTATTGGGGTTCGTATAGTCGAAGATGGTGATGCCTTCGAGGTCGTTGGTTTTTTCGAAGGTCTTCCGGACCAGAATGCTGTAGCCCGCGATATCCTGAGAGAAAAGTCCTGCCACCAGATTCAACGTTGGCTTGGTGCGTCGGATGTCGATCGTCAACGTCTTGGCCCGGTGGTTCGCCTCCGGGAGAACGTGGTTATTGAAGAGGATGAGGAGATACATCACAACCAGTGATGCAAGCACAACGGGCGTCATCATCCGGTAAATGCTCATGCCGCTTGCTTTCATGGCAGTGATCTCGTTCTTCGAAGAGAGGTCGCCAAAGGCCATGAGTGTCGCAACGAGCACCGACATCGGCACCGCAAGCACAACCATCCACGCCAGGTTCAGCGCAATCAACTCGATGATGATCCAGGCGGTAAGACCCTTGCCAACGAGTTGATCGATGAACTTCATGACGAACTGCAACAGGAAGAGAAACATCAGCGTGCAGAGAGAGAAAACGAAAGGCCCGATGTGTGCACGAAGCAGATAGCGGGAAAACAGCATCCACTGGGGAAGAAAGCGGGATTTCATGCTGCTAATATACTCTACATTCTCTTCTTTTCCAACGTGAGCGGATGAACCCGGCAGAAATTTGGCCGTGCATGCGCTTGATATTTTTGTGGCTTTTGCCTATGTTCCACACACCAAGTTGCGCAACTTGGCCCTCGACCTTCAAAGGAGTCACCATATCGATCAGGTTTGCTAATGCTTTGCGGGAGGAGCGTCTTCCTGCCGGTCCCCGGGAATGAATTGGTGCAGATGCGGGGTGGACGCACGTGGGGCGGTGTTCTCCGTAATAGTTCTACCCGCCCGGGTCGGATACAATAACTGAGAATCGAATTGGTCTCCTTTCTTCACAGCACGCGGATATACCTCCGTCGTCACCTCGTTGATATCGCTTTTCTCACTGCCGCGTCGTTGATCGCGGCGGTTT
The DNA here is from genome assembly GCA_016844425.1 of Bacteroidota bacterium. The sequence goes on along the minus strand of JAERML010000048.1, from coordinate 2,532 downwards.
TCTTCTTTACTCCGGAGAGCGTTGTCGGTTCCAGCAATCTCCTTCCTGACCCTACGTACGAACCATTGCTTGCGCTGTTTGATGATTCAACCTCCTCCGGCGATAAGACCGGCGCCAACGCCGGCACAAGATTCCTCTCTGGCGGAGAAGACTCCCTTCCTGTCTTCGATCCAAATAAGTTCTTCACATCGGATTCTTCGCGCAAAGACTCGCTAGGCACATCCGTTCCAAAAAAATCAGAGGCGTCGGATTCCGGCTATGTTGTCTATCTTGACTCAACAGCCCGACTCACACACTTTTCGTATTTGCGGCGAGACCAACCGCAGGTCAGGTTTTTTCCCGACCGGACCTACTCCTTGTTCGCCCCGACACGCGGCGCCACCTACAAGCGTGAGGTCGTGGTTGATTCACTGGGACGCGATGTCGTGTTCCGCGAAACGGTGGGAGGAAAGGATGTGAAGATCCCCATCAGTGTTCCGCTACGGGAGTATGTCGCACTGCGGCAGAAGGCAGAGTTTCGCAGGATGCTTGCCGACGAAGCTCGGAAGCCAAAGATTCTGGCCGAGCGAAACGATCTTGGTGAGTTGATGGCCACCATCACGCAAATCCAAATTCCTATTCCACCCAACCCCATCTTCAGCATCTTCGGAAAGCCGGAGATCAAGCTGAACATCAGCGGTGCGGTGGACATCAAGGCGGGGTTTCGCAATACCAAGTCGGACCAGACGCAGGTTTCGCTGCTGGATCAGAGTCGCAACGAGCCGGATTTCGCGCAGGAGGTGCAGGTGAACGTCAATGGCACCATCGGGGACAAACTCAATATCCTCGCCGATTGGAACACGCAGCGGACGTTTGAATACGAGAACCAGCTTAAGATCAAGTACACAGGGTACGAAGACGAGATTGTGCAGAGTATCGAGGCAGGCAACGTCTCCCTTCAAACTCCGTCGTCGTTCATCGGCAGCAGCCAGGCACTGTTTGGTGTGAAGGCAAAGTTCCAGACCGGCCCGCTGACCCTCACGACTCTCGCGTCGCAGAAGAAGGGACAGATAAAGGAAGTTGCCGTGTCCGGCGGTGCGCAGGAAGTGCCTATCTCTGTTCAACCGCACGAGTATGCCACGAATCACTTTTTTGTCGATACGCTATACAGGGAATTCTACGAACGATACTATCGGGAGGAGCCTGCGCTTGTCACCAACCCCGAGCTGCAAATCGTTGATGCAGAGGTCTGGGTGACACGCCAGGGAAGCATTCCCGACCCGACTGAGCGGGAGGGGATTGCGTTCATTGAGCTTCCGCCTCGCGGATCCGGGTACGATGAAGGGCTTCGTGCGTTGGTAGATAGCACCGGGGGAACCCGTGAACGGGGACTGTTCGTCAAGCTAAACCAGGATCAGTACGATTTTGACGGGTACGGGTATCTCGGTGTCCTCTCTTTGAAGACCAATGTGCAGGATCAGCAGATTGTAGCCATCGCATACCGAACTGCGGGAAACACCAGCACGACTGCTGTACAATACGGCGAGTTTGCACGTGACCTTGGAACAGACACATCCCGTGCAATGATTCTGAAGATGGTCAAACCCAAAAACCTCTATTCTAATGGCCCCACGTTCAAGGTGGCGTGGAATCAGCTCCTGAAGAACATTTACCCTCTTGGGGGAAGGAATATTAAAAAGGCCGGGTTCGAGTTGGACATCTACCGAACCATCGCGGCCGCTGAAAAGCAGAACAGCATAGAAAACGAACGGCTCCTTCGCGTCTTCGGTCTCGACAAGTTTAATGCGGATGACACTCCAGCTCCCGACGGTGATAATGTGTTCGATTTTCGGCCGGGACGCACCATCGACCTTGCTACCGCTGAGATCATTTTTCCCCATCTCAGGCCGTTTGATACCGGCATCAAGAAATACTTTATCGACAACAATAAGCCTCTTCCGGATTCAACGTTCTACTTCCCGCAAATCTATGACACGACAAAGACGTTTGCGGTCCAAAGCGATCGCAGCAAGTATGCGATTCAGGGAAGGGCGACAGGTGACGCCACTTCCAAATACTCCCTCGGGTTCAACGTTGTTGAGGGAAGCGTCCAGGTGTTGCTGAACGGCAACCGCCTCACCCCCAACGTGGACTACAGTGTAGACTACATCATTGGCGAGGTTGTGATCCGGAATGCCGCGGCGTTGGTTCCCGGGGCCAACCTGCAAATCAAGTATGAGCAGAACGACCTTTTCCAGCTTGCATCCAAAACACTGCTTGGCGCCCGCGGCGACCTGGCGCTCTCGCAAACGACGAACATCGGGTTCACAATCATGAACCTGAACCAGCGGACGTTGAGCGACAAGGTCCGACTTGGTGAGGAGCCGAATAACAACACCATCCTTGGTATTGATGGGGCAACCAGTTTCAACCTCCCCTTCCTGACGAAGGCTCTCGACGCGCTTCCACTTCTCGATACAAGAGAGGCGTCACAGCTCAAGGTTTCAGGTGAAGCCGCCTATATGATACCTGATCCCAACACGATGAAGAGCA
>JAERML010000251.1 GCA_016844425.1 Bacteroidota bacterium | reverse complement strand
CTGAGTGACCACTGTTGCTCCCGCGATCGTCGTTGAATCTCTTTGGAACCTGCTGAAATGAAGAAGGTAGATCTTACTCAGGTCTTGCTCATTGCTCTTTTCCTCCACGCGCACGTACGTTTCAGTCGAAAGGACTGATGCCGCAGCCTGGAACGCACCATCCGCGGGACTAAGGAACAAACGAGGCGATAGCCTGAGCCGGATGCTAGTCTTCAGGTCAATCACTGGAAACAGTTGGTCCGTCGGAAGGGTTATAATAATATAGTCTCCATCGAACCGTGTTTCTTGAAACTCTTCTGAATCTGCGATACCATTCCCATTCAAATCACCAAGATACCTGTAGTTGCCCGATCCTGGCGTCACTTTGACAAATCCCCTTTCGAGACGCGAAGCCTGCCCGGTAACAACCTCATAGAACAAATCAGTTTCCACACCGCGATTCAAGGGGGTAAATCTTGTCTGATTGCGTACCAGCACTGTTTGAATATCGGAATTGCCCAGCATCTTGAAGTGTTGCGAGAATTTTTTCTCTCGCAACGTCACATCGAGCGACGAAGAGAGGTTGTTCCACGTGGCCAATCGGGCACCGTATGACTGCGTAAATGACTTCGATTCCCGCACTACAGCCCCATTCGAAAAGATATTGTCCACGCGCCATTCATAATCGCTTGAGAGAGAAAGACCTGCCAGATCCTTGACCGTTAGTCCCGGTGCAAAGAGATCATAGTGGAAACTCCCCTCCCTAAGTGCCATTGTAGCAATGGACTTGTTGTTGCGCGTTTCACTTTCATAACGGAATGTTGGAGAGGCCTTCCAAAGCGAGTATTCCACTTTACCTCTCTGACGCAACCACTTTGACGAGTTGTCCTGTGGCACTTCCTTCGCCCGAATATCCTCAAGATAATAGTCAACCTTGGGAAGTCCTTCCCCTTGCAATCCGAAAGCAATATCATTGCGCACGGATCGAAGTGCATCTCCCCGCGTGATTTTCCCGTACCCCCCTGAAACTGAAACCGCTGTAATGGGAGCATAGCGCAAAGAGGCTTCCTGAATCTCTTCATCCCCCGGAATTGTCGATTCGAACCCCCACTTCCGGTTGAACTCGATGTCGTTGGTACGGTCAAGCGGAACAAATTTGCTGTCGACGAAGCGCTCCTTGATTTGCAGGTCAAACGATCCGATATTCACTCCGCCAATCCGGATATTCTTAGGAGCATAGGAGGCGGCAAAATTCAACGCGTGACCGGCATTATCGTTATCACTCACCGAGGAAAGGCGGTTTGCATCCCGCACACTTCTTCCGAATTCGCCGGATAGGCGGAGCTCGCTTATAGGAGCTGCATCGAGATGGAGATCGAGGAGCTCCAGCGATTGGGGGAGGGGAAGAAACCTGATGGGCAGGTAATCCCCCTGACCGGTTCCCTTCCATCGGAATTCTCCAGCCCGGACTCTCTCATAGTCTCCTTTGCCAAACCCAACATTCGAGAATCCTACATTATACTGTGCTGTGCGGCTCGGTGCGTACCGAAAGAACTGCACTGGTGTCCCGTTTTCGACCGTATCAACGGTTATGTAGTAGCCATTTGAATCAACCAACGTCCAGCCCCTGACAATCGCCTTATTCTGATCGTCTCCAGCGTTAGCAAGAACCACTCGGTCACTGTCTGAGAGCACAAGGTCGATTGGAGAATCCTGGTCATCAGCTTCTCGAAAGTAGGACACCGTTATCGTTGCCTTTTCATTGAAGATCCTGGAGGATGTTTGGCCGGCAAGTAAGGAACGCGCATATTGCCTGTCCGTGTACTCAAAATCAACCACAATGCGGGAGGCAGAGGTAATCATCCGCCGTGGAGTGAACGTCACTTCCGCCGTCGAATAGTCAATAGAGTAGGCATTGGTCTCGCCCCGGGTTTGTTGTTCGCCATTCACATACACCTTTTCGGTTCCTGCGATGACAATGATCGTTCGCTCGTTGTTTCTTCCCGTCAGTCGGTACGGCCCCTGCACCGCTTCGATTCCCTGAAATTGATTGGTGGTATACTTCCCTCGTGGCGCCGCACCCGAAAACGTAACGGTGCCGCGCGAAAACCCAAAGCAATAGTCCGCAGTCCCCTTCGCCCCTTGCAGTTTACGACTGAGTCGGGCAAACTCCGTTCCGGTGAAATCCAGATTGAAATCACCGAGCGTGGCAGAGAAGTCCGTTCCTCTCATTTCCACAAAGACCTTGTCGAACTCCTGCAGGGTTTGCGTTGTCCCTTCCGGCTGAATAGGGGTGCTTTCGTCGGTGAGTGCAGCGATCACTTCGAGATCGGAAGAGATCTTCCCGGCAAGCTGCAAGCGGAGACCTGAGTTCAAAGAGAGGTCCCTGTTGGAGCCGACGGTGAACCCACGCACTATACTGCCGCTCTTCTGCAGCCCGTGGCCGAAAATGTCATCCACATTGAATCCGGTTTTGGCACGGGCCACGCGCACTGTGTCCCCTCCGGTAGAATCTTTTAGCACCACGAGCTTGCGCTTGTAGTATGCATCCTGGAATCGAAACGGGAAAAACTTGTAGCGGATCTCCAATGTGTGATTTTGCTTCAGTGTGTCTGCCGCCAATTGGAGAAACAGCGAACTGGCAAGTACCACTGTTCCTTGTCGGTAGTTGATGGAATAATCAGTTCCGCGATCGAGAACGCGGGTTGAATCAAGGATCAGCACCTCGCTCCCGGACGCAATGAACTCAAACGGGAGATGCAGGACCGAATCAACAGTTCCGCGAGCGAGGGTGATGAACACCGTGTCTTGTGGTGGCGCCTTAAACGGTGTGGGGAGAGTTTGAGAGAAAGAATATACCGGGGCAAGGCAGCGGCAGATGAAGAGAACTACACCAAGCAAGAATGCGGGGCTTATGTGGAAGTGTCTGCTCATCCGAAGCGAATATACAAGAAAGGTGGAACGGAGTAAAGATGAGCAGCCGCTACGCCTCCTCTACAAGTGGCGGGTTGCGATCATTGATGAACGAAATGGAGTAATTGGAAGTATCAGACATTTCTTTTATATTGAGAACACAATTGCCAAAGTGGCGGAATTGGTAGACGCGCTGGACTCAAAATCCAGTCCGGCTCACACCGGGTGAGGGTTCGAGTCCCTCCTTTGGTACGGGTTCGAGTCCCTCCTTTGGTACACACAGGGCCCGACGCAAGACGGGCCTTTGGCATTTCTACCCCAGTCCTCATTGCCCACTATTCTCTAACATCTCCCCCCACACTTTGCTTCCGATATCCGGCAGGAAGGTCAAAGAACTCCATCGGAAGTGTTTTCTTCTCGATCCGCGTCACTTCCTGTGACTCGGCAACCGACCCTTCAATTTTTGTCGTGGAAATAAGTGGGAAGTATCCCATCTTCGTGATCTTGTTTGCCCAATCGTCGGCGGTCTCGGTATGCTCTTCTCCCAATGCGGTGGATATCGCCTTGAAGAGGTGGCTCAGGGACTTCGTTCCCCAGATCTCGGTTCTTTCGTCGTCCCGCGTAATGAGAATTTGCTCGCACGGATATCCGAGAATCTTTCGTTTCTTGCCCGTCTTGCTCACTTTGTAGGATTCTGTCCCTTTTCCTTCCAAAGGCGGGCGTACCTCCTCCGGTTTCTCGTCCTGCGGAATCTCAAAATACGATTTCTCTTCTTCGTTCAACATCCAGACAACGCGTTTGTCATTGCGGTAGATCATCGTGGAGGGAGGCGAGCTCCCGATGGCGCTGCTCTGGATCTTCACCATGTCCTTCCGGATGAACATGGTCATCGTGAACGTCTGCTGCGTTCCTGTTTCGTCCGTTGTGACATTCTTGCTTTCCACGATCCCTTCAAATTGAGCAGCGACCGACTCACCAGGCGC
>JAERML010000047.1 GCA_016844425.1 Bacteroidota bacterium | reverse complement strand
GCACCGAAGGCACTCTCATTTCCTGCTACGTCCAAAGCGCTGATCTTGTAGTAGTACGTGACGCCGGTCTGCGCCAGCACGTCGCGATACTCAGGAGTCCGCACCTTTGCCACTGGAGCCGTTCCCTTCGGATCAAACGAAGCCACCGTGCCGCGGTAGACTGCGTACTGGTAGACATCAGTCTCCGTATTCGCTTTCCACTTCAGCGTGACTGTGTTTGTCGCGAACGTCGCCGCTATGCCTGAAGGAGCCAGCGGTGAGACGTTATCCGTCGAGAATCCGCTGTCGGGTTGCGTCGAATACACTACCACATTATCCTTCGAGTAACCCGCAACGTAGAACACAGTCCATCGTTGACCGGAGACCTTCGTCGAGTCAAAAAGCGTCGGTGCAACGTACGAATACTGCGGCAAGCCGGATGCCGGAATTGCGCCGACGTACGACCACACGCTGCCACCCATAACAACCTGGCTTCCCTGGCCCGTCGCCTGCATCATCTCCGTGAAGCTGTTAGCCTTCTTGATAGAATTCAGGCTTGGCAGCAACGGATCTTTTCTCCACACGCCGTAGTTGGCCACGGTGTTGTAGCTCCAACTTTCGGCCGGGAAAGCGTTCCACACCACCTGCACGCGCCTGCCGTTGTCGAACGGGACATCCTTCACCGCTACGATGCTGGCTGCGCCGGCGCCGAGCCTCAGCTGTTCAATCGTAGAATTCAACAGACCTTTTACGTAGTTGAAGTTGTGAACGCCTCGGCTCGGCTCGTTATAAACGAAGAAGTAGTTATAGATCGCAGCCCTGTCAAGATCCGTCAGCTTTCGCTTCGAACTTAAGGGGGCTTTTGTCAGAGTCTGGAATGCAACAGTGTCCGTGAAGTAGCTGGGCCGACCCGTGGGATAAGTTGTGGAAAATGTGGAGTCACGTTTTGGCAAGAGCGCGTATAGTGTTGTCAGCAAGCTCGCGGTCTTGTCCTGCGTCTTTTCAACGAACTCCATTGACACTGTTCCATGACATTCAGAACAACCAGTGGTATTGAGGATTTTGGTGGTGTCTTTTCCCGAAATCCAGGTTGTGACGACGTTGAATGTGTGGCCACCAAGCTTGTTCATCATCGTATCGGCCTTCGAGAAATTCGACGCCTCGGCAGCAATGAATGAAGGCGACTTGGCCATATGGCACTTTACACAACGCTCTTGAATGTTGCTGTGGGATGAGTTCTCGTAGGTGTATCCGGGCAATTCCCATCCGCTCCAGAGCCCCTTTCTGGCATTGTATTCCTGCTCTGTGCCAGTCGGAGCGGTTAAGTATGTTCGGAGTATTTCAGGACCCATCGGAATAGCATTCGCACCGACGAACATCGAGCCCTGATGTGATGCATGCAAACCGGTGGTGCTTAAACGAACAACGTGGCAGCCGAGGCAAGCATCGGCAACGGTCTTGGTGCGAAGCTGCATCTCATTCGAACCGTCGTGAGGATCATGGCAGGCCGCGCAGGTCACCGGTTGCGGATTTGGCCATAACGCATCCGCGCTGGATGAAGGAACAGGTTCAGGCTTGCCTCTCACTGTGGAGTTGATGTACCCTTGTGCCGTGTGACACCGGTTGCAGAAGGGCCGGTCGAGACTCATTTCCCTCGCGCTCCCGGACGGATTCACGGATTTCGCATGGCCTGATCCAGACCATGCAAATCCCTTCCCATGGCGATCGCTGGAGAAGTGGCACGGCGCGCACACATCCGATGAGAGTGATTCGTCAAGTTTGTTATCCCCCGCTTTCGGGAACGAAGCGATGTGCTGACCAGCAGGACCATGGCAGTTCTCGCACTGGATGCCAGTCTTTGCCATTGACTTCGGGTACTTCGCAACAAGCGTGTCAAAGACGCCAGGACCGTTTGTCGGCACTGCCGTGAAGCCTTCGGCCTTCGCAACGTCATCGAATCCATCGTTGCCGCTCGTGGTCAGACCATCATATCCCACCGAGTGGCACGAGAAACAGCTGAACGAAAAATGTCCGCCCGTTTCAGTCGACTTCCTCTTGACAGCTGTTGCGTGGTTGGTTTTTGACCAATTGGAGAATTTTGTCGGATCGACCAGGTGACACGCGCAGCCACTGGGAACCGACTGTGTGGTCGCCATGCTGATACCAGCACCTATAAACTTTGCGGCGATGATCTTTGTCTGGACGGAAGCCGTCGTACCTAAGACCGTCGTGGCGGTCATGGTCACGGTCCACTCGCCAACCGTGTCGGGGACGAAATAGACATACTTTCCGTTAAGACCGGTTGCCGTGTCCTGAATCGATTTTGAGACGCCATAAGGGTTCGTCAACGTCCACGTGGCGCTATTGACAACGACAATGGTGTCTGCGCTTTTTGTGCCTGTCCCCGAGAACACCTTCGGCGCCAGGACAACTCGGCTGCCAACGCCAACGGTTTTCAGGCTCGTGGTCGACTGGTTTTTGTTCGCCGACTTGAACCTGTCGGGCACACTCACAATCCTGATCTTCCCGGTCTGTGTTTGCGCCACGGCAAGGCTCGCTAGGATCGAATACAACAACAGGAAGAGAGTTAGAACTCTTAAGATTCTCTTCATAGACACTCCCTTTTTGATTGATGTAGTATGTGACAATGGTGGCTCCACTTTGGTTCTAAGCTGTTGAGAATTTCAGCGTCAGTCCTTGAAAACCCGATAGCTGGAGAAGGCCCTTCCAAAAGATGACAAGTTTGCTTGCTGACGCTCAATAATTGTACCGGGAATCCGTTGAGAAATTTCACATTCTCATGTCTCAGAAATGACCAAGAATCGGGAAATCGGGAAGGCCTGCCGGGCAGGTTTCCCACCGTTGGCAAACTTGACAGCGGGCAGTTCCAGTTTCTGGGAAGAGGTCGTTACTTTGAGTGTGAAGAACTCGAATTCTTACTGAAATACAGGAAAACAAAAAAAAGGGATACTTCGCTCATAGTATGCGAAGTATCCCATCAAGAAACCCCAAGAATGACGTATTCGGCAGCCTTTCTCCCTTCGGGCCGCCATTTACATCATTACTTCATCCACACCATCTTCTTCGTGGCGCTGAATCCGTCTGCCTGGATGTGGTAGAAATACACACCGCTGGAGACGGTATTGCCTGCCTGATCGCGACCATTCCACCTGACTCCGTGTCCACCGGCGGCCATGCTCTGATCGACCAGCGTTGCGATTACTCGCCCCATGATATCATAGACTACGAGCTTCACACGGGACGCCTTCGGCAAATCGAACCGGATTTCCGTCGAGGGGTTGAAGGGGTTGGGATAATTCTGCGCCAGGCTGTAATCCGCAGGTATTTCTCCAGCAATCCTCTCAACACCGACCACCGTGCCGACGCCGAGCTTGTTGAGTACGCTCCCCAAGGTCCAATGTACATCACCACCACTGTTATCCATGAGAGCCATGCCGAATGTCACAGTTTGATTCACCGCAAACTGGCCATCATCGGCATTGCCTGTGTTCAGAGCGCGCTTTACTTCAACATACCAGACGCCATCTTTCCACAAACCGGCCGCTTGCACATCTCCCCTGCTCCCCGTGGGCGGTTTCACAATCCGCTCAGGCACAACCGCTTTCAGTGCTGCATATCTTCCCCAGTACGTTGCAAGGTCTGTGGCACTCAAAGAATCCACTACTGCTGTCTCGCCACCATCAATTTCCCCCTGCGTCAGTACCATCGCATCGATGTAGTCTGCGGGATTCTTCTCAATGTACTTGGGTGCTGTTTGGGCCGTGTTGCGGTTTCGGCTGTCCATACCAGTCCCCGCATCCCCAACCCTGCCGCCATCAGGTTTGCCAACATATTCTTTCATGTTTTGGTCATCAAAGTACCCAACTAGCTGAAAGACGCCAGATGTTGCCTGATGCGTAACTGGGTCAATCACAACATTGCCTGCCTGGCGTGCACTGATAACGCCAAGTCCTCGCCCGGGCTTCATGTGCCAGAGATCGGCGTGCTCTCCCTTTGGCAAGTAGGAATCATCCTCTGGGTTTGAGTCGGGAGCAACTGGGTTGTTCACGTCGAAGTGGCATTTGTTCATGCAACCGTCTTTCTCCCACTTATCCTGTGGAATATCAATATTCCACAACACTGCGACTCTATCCTCGCTCTGGCCCGGATTTTTTGTCCAGCTTGTGCCGTCCCGCACCCACGACTCGCTTCGAACCATGCTCATTGTCGCGTCTGTCCAGCGAAAGAGCATAAAAAGATTGCTTCCACTGACTTTCGCTTTGATCGACGCGGACTTGCTGTTTGCCAACGCGACATCTGACCAAGCGATACCACTCCAGTCGGACGTGTCAGCATCAATGACAGGAGCACTTGCACTTGCCAAAGCGCTCACACCAGCACCTTTGCTACCCCGCGCCTTGAAGAACATGTTTTCATCCCAGAATTTCAACTCGGTCGCCAGGGTCACATCAGTCTGTTCATTCCACTGCGAAAGATCGGCGTCAGCGACACCGAAATTCGGGATCTTGCCTGTACCGTTGCGATGACAGCTCGCTGCGCAACTGTTCGGCATCCCGCCTTGGGCTTGATATGACAGTGTCTTTGAAGGCGGAACCGTTGAAAACGTATGGCTGTGGATGTCATACGCAGTTGCTGTAACGGCCGTCTTCGGCATGTGGCATTTGGTGCAGCGGCTAGAGCCTCCAGTCGTATTTGCGTCCGTCGGGTCATAGCTGTGCCGAGTATGGCCTGATACTGCTACACCAATGGCTGCCTTGTTGGCCACCGGGTTCTGGACCATTGTTTTTGTGATCGCTGCGAACGGCCCGTACCCTGCGTGGCATGCCAGACAGAGCGTATTATCATCGTTGTCTGTTTTGATCTTGTAGTTCACAGCTTGATACGCGACCTGAAGCGAATCACGAAGTTGATGATTGGTCGCGCTATGTGGATTATGGCAGGTGAAGCAATTCAGCTTCTCATAGGGATTCGTCCCGTGCGCAGATGTGAGGAATTCCTGATATTGCTGATGATGCTGTTTTGCGGTGATACCATCGGGCCATACACCGGGCTTATGCGCAATCAAGGGCGCCAGAACGTTTCCCGGTAGATAACCAGTGTTGTTGGTCTCATCCCAAGCGAACTCGTAAGTTCCTCCGCTGCTCTGCCCCCGATAGTGGCACTGTCCACACACTTCCAATTTCCGATCGTTGTTCGCCAGCTTGGCCGGGTTGATGATCTTTTTGTCCGGCCCAAATGCATTCGTAGGATGCAGGCTGCCCGGCCCATGGCAAGCTTCACAACCGACGACCATGTTTCCTGCGTCACTGCTATTTGCCCAAGTCGACGTCCAGGAAGTATCCACCCCATTCACGACTCGCTGGACGTTGTTTCCATTGATGTGGCACCCCGAGCAGTTCTTGTCCCAAGATTTTGCCCTGAAGGTGTTCACACTCGTCGACTTCGGCGTCCCATCAGCATTGTACCAGTTCTGTGGATTGTACGACACCCACGTACCGGAAGAATTGTCTGTATACTTCTTCAGGTTCCACTGAATCGGCAGGATGTAGTAACTGGCACCGATCTTCACCAAGTACCGCTGCTTCCAGCCACCACCATAGGTGTATGCAATTTCGTATTCTGTACCGGTAGCACCGAGTTTCGCGTAATACTTCCCACCGCTTGTGCGCAGGACCACCTGAGAATTGCCGTAGCTGGTTCCCATGCTCACGGCCTGAGTGAAGTCACCCTTGACTGTAGAAACACTTGGAACCGCGTGAATCTTCGAATGTAGTGTCTGAGACCACCCCACAAATTGATTGCCGCCAGGTGCACCTGAATGACAGGGTTGACAGGCTTGCGACCCAAGATATGTAGCAGTCTGCGCGATCACGGCCGTTGCACCGACCATGATGAGCAGAAGAGCAAAAACCAGTCTCGATTTCATTCAACGATCTCCCATTTGGTGGTAGATGAGGTGGTGGTCTAACGGAAAACTTTCACTGGCCGTAAAACTCTGTTGACTCAAGAAACCGTCGTAGGGTGGATTGCTGAAAATGGGAAAATACGAAGCTGGCGAGGCCAATATATGGTTGCCAAGTACTCAACATTTGTGCCGTACATGTATAGAGAAATTGTGCAATATCGAGCGCTAGACTTCAACCATGGATGCAAACTCGGAACAGGTATTAGTTTGCATTCCTATTATTGGCAGAACACTCATTCCAGATTCCGACTTCTGCCAAAAGGACGACCATATTTGGTGGGAACAATGCTCTTTCCGCAAAAAAACGGAGGGATGCTCCGCCCTTCAATCGGCGATGCATCCCTCCGGGAAATCTGACCTCTAAGAACCAACCGAGCACCTGGTCTCTGAGACCACCTGAGGCCTGGGTCAGTCGGATTACTTACTATTAGGACATTTGTCCGCTTAGTGTTTTTTACCCTTTTTTCTCTCCACAGCTTTGGATTTGACAGGTTGTGGTTCACCTGTGTCTACCCTGAGCTCTGGGTGAAAGTCTTTGACTAATCGGAGATACTGGCGCACGGTGTGGAGCGTCCGCCCGGTGATCTGGCTGATGGAGATCGCATCGTGCTTCTTTCTGACGAGCGCCAATGCCTGATCGTATGTCTTGATGTATCGATCGACCGCATTCTGTGTGTGTCCTGTCTTCAGCACGATGTCTGCCGGTGAGATCGCCTGCTCATACAACGAGATGATGATCCCTTTGTGTGACGGGTTGCTCCCTTGGTCCAGCACGTAACCCTTCATCGGTAACACTTCCCCTGTCTTCTCGAAGTAAGCCTTTAGATACTTCCCGATCGTTCCTGTTGTCCGGTTCATCAACACGCTCAGTTCCGCTCCACTCAATAATCCACCTTGTGCTTTTGCACTCTTGAGCAACCTCACCATCAACTCAATGTCTCTTGCCTCTCGGTGGCGGTAGTTCGAGTTCCGATCCCCCTTCTTGAAGTAGATCCTCCGCTCAATGTCTTCCTTTCGGATCAGCGGCAAGATCACCGTCTGCACCGCATAGTCTTCCGTCTTCTTACCGTAGTTCTGCCGCTGTCCGTCATCCTTCGTCGTCTGCCACACCACATCCCCAAACCCTAATCGGTTCTGCGATGGATAATACTCCTGGTGCAGTTGCTCCACATCATCAGCCAGCATCATCAACACTCGCCGACTACCCAAGACCTTGTACTCCGTCTCCAATAACCGGATCAACGACGTTTTGAAGTCTCGCTTCGAGATGCTTTCATACCGGTCGCGTATCTGCTGGTTGTGTGTCATACCAGCCTCCAGACCATACCAGAATCCCCTTTTTTTAAAGGGATTTTGCGCTCTACGTGCCGCATCTGGCTCTTGATGCTTTCCAAACGCTCCCGCTGCTCTCGGTTCTTCTCCGCTTGTGCAATCAACTGGAGATACTCTTCTACCAATCGCTCGGTGCGACCAATGTAGTATCCAATCTCCTTCGCTCTGCGTATGCCTCGCTCCCGGGCCATCAGCACCCGGCTGAAGTCGTTCAAATACCCTTTGATCGCTCCACCACTGTGTCCCGTGATCCGCTCGATCTCGCTGTAGGTCTTCCACTCCAAATACAACCCTATGATCCACACCTTGTGGCTGATCCCTTTGCCGATGTCCCGCTGCAGTCCTCTCAGATACAACTTCACTTTCTGATTCACCAACTCTTCCACGTCTCGACGGATTGTCCGGCTGCTGACTCCCAACACCCGACCAAGGTCCTCTTGCGTTAGCAATCCTCCTTGCTCATACGCCTCCTCCGTCATCCGCAAGATCTGAACCTTCCGCATCGCACTGTCTCCCGATCGAGCTTGAACTTCTCGGTCGCTCCTGACCTCCCTCGTCAATCTCACCTCCACCTTCTTCACATCCGCTATCGACTTCCCAGGACCTTCCTCCGCACTCGCACACGTACAGTCAATCTCACCAGTTCCCATCTCCCGATTGTCAAAGAACGTCTCTCTCACCACTTCCAACACTCCACCACTTACGCGCGGTGAAAACTCAAACTCTCGCTCCAT
>JAERML010000250.1 GCA_016844425.1 Bacteroidota bacterium | reverse complement strand
CTTCCGTGCGGCTGTGTTGGTGATGTCCGATTCGGTTGCAGCAGGAAAAAGTGACGACCGATCCGGAACGATGATTGTTGATCGACTCAAGGATCATGGCGTTGAAGTTGCCGACTATGCAGTGATCCCGGACGACAAAGCGAGAATCGTCGAGACTCTGACGCGCTACGCTGATGAAATGAAGCTCGACCTCGTACTTGCAACGGGGGGGTCGGGATTCGGGCCACGCGATGTGACCCCGGAGGCGGTTGCGGAAGTGATTGAGCGTGATGCATCCGGCATTGCTGAAGCAGTGCGGGCATATGGACAGGAGAGGCTTCCTCTTGCAATGCTATCCCGTGCCCGGGCCGGATTGCGGGACAAGACGCTTATCATCGCCCTTCCCGGTTCACCCGGCGCAGTTACTGACGGCCTTGATGCACTCCTTCCTGCGGTGTTGCATGCTTTCGCCATGATGGAGGGAAATGGGCACAGGAAGGAGAACGGATGATCGACTTTGCAGAAGCCCGGCACCTTGTTTCGCAGCATTGCCCTCGACTCCCGAAGATCAGCATTCCTACCGAACAGGCGTTTGGTTTTGTGCTCGCCGAACCGCTTGTCGCACGCAGGCCGCTTCCCCGGTTCGATTCCTCGGCGGTCGACGGCTATGCAGTGCGAAGTGCTGACATTGCCGCAGCATCGCGAGAAACCTCAGTGATGCTCGCGCTGCAGGGTGCCGTGCGTGCAGGAGATGTGCGCCGCTTGAAGCTGAAACAGGGACAGAGCATTAGAATTCTCACTGGGGCGATTGTCCCCGCAGGTGCCGATGCGCTTGTCATGCAGGAACATGTACAAATCGAACAGGAGAGAGTGATCTTTTCAGCACCTGTATCACCCCGAAACAATATCAGATTTCGCGGTGAGGAATTCAGGAAGGGAGAGATGATTCTTGAATCTGGAGCGCTCATTGCACCTCCGGTTGTTGCCATGCTAGCCACGTTGGGTCAGGACCGTGTCCGTGTCTATCGCAAGCCGCGCGTCGCGCTTGTGGTAACGGGTGATGAGTTGCGCACACCGGGCATTCACTTGCGACAGGGACAGATCTATGATTCCAATACTCCGGGTCTTGTGGCTGCACTGGAGGCGGCAGGAATCGACAAGATTGACAAGTTCAGAGTTGGCGACAATCCCAAACGGATCGAGCAGACATTCCGCCGTGCATTAGCCCATGCTGATGTTGTGATATCTTCCGGAGGTGTTTCCGTCGGCTCAAGCGACTTTGTGAAGGACATACTGGGGAAACTCAAAGTCCGGAACGTCTTCTGGAGAGTTGCCATCAAGCCGGGCAAGCCCATCTACTTCGGAAGGCGGGGGAAGACGGTGGTGTTCGGCTTGCCGGGGAATCCGGTGGCGGCGCTGGTTGGTTTCCAGATTTTGATCAAGCCGGCCCTTCTTCGCATGATGGGTGCGGAGAGCACCGACCTGTTGACTCTCACGGCCTGCCTTACGCATGATCTCAAGAAAAAGCCTGGACGTATGGAATTTGTGCGCGGCATTCTTACACATGATGCTGAAGGGAAACTCCATGTTCGCCCCACGAGAGGCCAGGATTCACACATGATGGGAGGATTGGCCACAGCAAACTGTCTCATTCAATTTCCAAAGGATGCTGATCGGCTTTCTGCCGGCAGCGATGTTACCGTTTCACTTCTACACTGGAGTGCACAATGAAACAGGGCGATGGTTCCGTTGTTGCGATTTCGATCAGCAGGAAGAGGGGCATTCCGAAGAAGAATGTATCATGTGCGGTGGCCCGTGAGGGGTGGGGTATTGAGGGGGATGTCCATGCGGGCAACTGGCATCGGCAGATAAGTCTGCTTGCGATGGAAAGTATTGAGAAGATGCGCGCAAAGGGGCTCAATGTCCGTCCCGGCGCGTTTGCTGAGAACATTACGACTGAGGGCATTGATATACCGAACCTTTCGGTCGGCGATCGTCTGCGCATCGGCGAAACCGAGTTGGAGGTAACCCAGATCGGTAAGGAGTGTCACGCAAAGTGTGCGATCTACTATCGCGCCGGCGATTGTGTAATGCCGCGTGAGGGAATCTTTGCACGTGTCATCCATGGAGGAAAGATATCTGCCGGAGATGGCGTCGCTGTAGTTCCGGAGATGGCGTCTTCTCATGCACAAGTAACCAACTAGTCCGACGAGACGAGTGGAAATTCCCTGGATTCTCCTCCCGCTGTTCTTCCTCGTGGCCACATTATATTCATCTGTGGGCCATGGAGGTGCGTCGGGGTACCTCGCGCTGTTTGCGCTCAGCGGGATGGCTGCCCCTTCGGTCATTCCCGTGGCACTTGTTCTCAACATTATCGTCGCTGCAATCAGCTTCTTCAATTACTGGAAGCGTGGCCACTTCTCGCTCTCTCTTCTCCTGCCGTTTGTCGTGACGTCCATGCCCGCAGCATATCTTGGCGGACTGATGGCTGTGGGGGATGAGGCGTTCAGACTTGTGCTGGGCGTGGCGCTGCTGCTCGTTGCTGCGAGGCTCTTATTCATCCGGGAATTGCCGCAGCGATCGGGTTCGATGAGCCGGACCCAACAATGGGCGCTTGCAGCGTCCATCGGGTTGGCGCTCGGATTGCTTTCGGGGATGGTGGGGATTGGCGGTGGCGTGTTTCTCAGTCCGGTGATTCTCCTTCTCGGATGGGCAGACATCAAGGGAACAGCCGCCGTTTCCAGTGCTTTCATTGTGCTGAATTCCGTGAGCGGCCTGCTTGGCCATATTGCACGTGGCGCCAATATCGGATCGCCCGTCGTGATCCTTGTTGCCGCAGTTGTGCTCGGCGGATTTCTCGGCTCACGACTTGGCGCGCAGCGGTTAAGTAGCAAGAACCTCCAGATTGCACTGGGACTTGTCCTTGTGGTTGCAGGTGGCAAATTGATTCTCCCATGGTTGGTGTAGAGCTATGATCCTGGCAGATGAGATCAGGGCAGGACAAAGCATTGTTGATGTTGAAAGGAAAGCCGTTCGTCCAGCATATTGCAGAAGCACTGCAGGCTGTGTTCGAAGAGGTCATCGTCAGTGCCAACACAACTGAGTACGACCTCCTCGGTCTGCCGGTGGTGAAAGACGTATACGAGAACTGTGGTCCTCTCGGCGGTATTCATGCGGCGTTGGGATCAGTGAAGACTCCGTATGTCTTCACTGTCCCATGTGACACTCCACTTCTCGTTCCGGCAATGGTAGAAACGCTCCTCGCTAAAGCAATGCCTGACCTCATTACAATTGCATCCACCGCCGATCGTTTTCAGCCATTGGTGGGTGTCTATCCCAAAGGCTGTCGATCAGCGATGTCTGATTTTCTTGTGTCTGGGCAGAGGAAGGTGAAGGACTTTCTCGACACGGCAACATATCGCACTGTCCGCCTTGAAGCATGGGCGGAGAGGCTGCAGAACATCAATGAAGTGGGTCAGTATCGGGGACTGATGCGCTAGATTTGGCTTGGGTCTCTTGTGCGTTGTGTTCTTCGGCCCGCAATAGAGGATCATCCGCTGCACCTCCGATTGGACCGCTTCTCTGTGTTTGCTCTTCTGTTGCCCATAAGGTAAGCGCAACCGTTGGATCCGCCTTCCGGTCTGGGCTGGTACACGGAATCTGACCCTGATTCAGAGTCTGAGGATGTCGTATGTCAGTATGCTGCACAGCCGAAGGGGGAGACTGTAAGCTCGATTCTGCGGGAGAAGAACTGTTGAAAATGACGATCACCAGGTTGGGTCTCTTAGCGCGTGCGTATGATCGTATACTCAAGGTGGGGAGAACGATTGGCGACATGGCCCGGAGTGCTGATATTCGACCCGAACACATCAGTGAAGCCATCCAGTACAGGAGCCTGGATAGGAATCTTCTCTCGTGATCGCATTCACGCCAGACTCTTCTCGTTCACTACATTCTGCATTTCATCTCACAAATGTGCGCGCCACGTTCTACCCGATTTTCACCTAATGGACATCTTCGCACGTTCAACAAAATATATCTCGCGTCATACCTGCTTGG
>JAERML010000046.1 GCA_016844425.1 Bacteroidota bacterium | reverse complement strand
GGGAAGGTTCTAATGGGGACCGCACGCGGACTGTTCATTGCGGATCGTAGTCTTTCGACTCAGAGGCTGCAACATCCGGATATCGATTCACTCGCCGTGTTCGACATTGCGGTAGATGGTGATGTGTACTGGCTCGGAACGGACAATGGCGTCTATGCAGTAAGAGCCATAAATGATACCATTCGTGAAGTGCGTCAGCCTCAATCCGATATCCTCCGAGGTGGAATAGTGTACGCAACCCTGGTAGACAATCGAGGTCACTTGTGGTTTGGCACAGACGGGGCCGGGTTGGTGCACTTCGACGGGTCACGGTTCATTTCCTTCAAGAAGGATGACGGACTTGTGGGGAACCGCATCTTCGCGCTGGCACAGGATTCACTGGGGAGCATCTGGATCGGCGCCTCCTCGGGACTGAGTCAGTTCGATGGATCAAGTTTCAGAAACTTCACGCACGATCAAGGGTTCGGCGAAATCGGTCTGCACGGACTGATGGTGGACAAGGAAGGATACCTTTGGGTGAGCAATTTTCCGGGTGTTTCCAAACTCAAACCACAGCGGTTCTCGAGAAGCCAGCGAGCTCCACCTATTTCCATTGCCTCGATGCTGGTGGACGCCGTCGATGTGGAACGAAACGGAAATATCGAGATCCCTCCGAACCCGTCAGTGATTACGTTTCAGTATGCAGGATTGAGCTTCACGGATGAGGCCAACACCCGTTACCGGTATATGCTGGAGGGGTTTGACCGGGGGTGGTCGTTGCCCGTGGTGGCGCGGGAGGTTCGGTATACACACCTTGCAAGTGGCACATACACGTTCAGAGTGATTGCTCGAAGTGCGGATGGCGTCTGGAGTGATCGCGCCTCCGTTGTGTCGTTCACGATCCTTCCTCCCATATGGCAGCGGTGGTGGTTTATCGCGGCGGCATGCATGTGTCTTTTCGGCATGGCCTATAGCCTGTACCGTTATCGCTTGCACAAGGCGTTGCAGTTGGAGCGAACACGGAGCCGGATAGCCATGGATCTGCACGATGACATCGGGTCGAGCCTTACCCGCATCTCCGTTTTGAGTGAGGTTGCCCGACACCAGGAGCGTCTGAATCCGGAGGCCGCGGCGGAGACTCTCACCACCATCGGCAACACCGCCCGTGACGTGATCGACTCCTTAGGCGATATTGTGTGGTCGGTGGATCCGAAGAACGATGATCTTCAGAATGTGATCCGGCGGATTGTCCAGTTCGGCCAGGAGATGTGTGAAGGAAAGGGGATTGAGTACGAAACCGAGATTGCCGATGATTTCTCGGATGCCAGACTCACGCTCGAGCAGCGGCGTGACGTCTTTCTGCTGTTTAAGGAAGCGACGCACAACACGGTGAAGTATTCCAAAGCCACGCGTGTCCGGTTCAGTGCTTCACAGAACCAGAAAGGCATTCTTCTCAGATTTTCCGACAACGGGATGGGTTTCACGGAACGCGTAGATTCGCCGGGACATGGGCTTCCCAGTATGCGTGAGCGGGGAAAACGCATTGGAGGGGAACTCTCGATTCTGAGCCGGCCGGGTGAGGGTACGACGGTGTCTATGGAAGTGAAAACAGGCTGAATATGCGGTTGCGCGATGCATTGGTTCACCATATCTTATCTCCACAACATGAATGCTAATGAAGTGATCTCTGTTGTCGTGATTGAGGATGAAAAGGAAGTCCGGCAGGGTCTTTCCTACATCCTTGATCATACGGATGGCTTCTGCTGTATAGGGGCTTTCCACTCCTATGAAGAGGCGCTCGAGGAAATCACCACTCCGCCCGATGTTCTCCTTTCCGACATCGGACTCCCGGGAATGTCCGGCATCGATGGAGTGAAACTGTTCAAAGGAAAGTATCCGGTAACGCCCGTGATCATGTTAACCGTTTACCGCGACGATGACAAGATCTTTCAGTCGATCTGCAATGGGGCAAGCGGGTACATTCTTAAGAAGGATCCGCCATCAAGAATCCTGGAGGCAATCAAGGAGGTGCATGGTGGAGGGGCCCCGATGTCATCCGAGATCGCGTTGAAGGTTTTGACGGCCTTCCGGGCTCTCGCACCACACCACGCCGATCCAAGTGGGCTCACAAAGCGTGAAGAGGAGATCCTCGCTGAACTGGTAAAGGGAAACAGCTATAAATCCACCGCCGACCACCTCTTTATCAGCGTCCATACCGTTCGTTTCCACATCCGCAGTATTTATGAGAAGCTGCACGTGCATTCCAAGTCGGAAGCAGTAGCAAAAGCCCTGAAGGGCAGACTGGTCTAATCCGAGACCTGCATCATTGTGCAGGTTCACACCACTTTCTCTCCGAACTGGCTTCAAATCCATCCCTTTGTGCGATTGCGACAACCCTCCCATCGGTTGTATCATGGTAGCGCGTCCACCCAAAGAAGGGGAACTTGCTTACTCCTTCCGGGTGCGAGAGGCTCCCCTTCAAGATGACCTGAGCAACAAGCTTTCAACCGAAATCTTTTGATCTGCACTTCCTGGAGAAAAGTCATGACAACACTTCGTTGGTCCTTCCTGTCCGCGTTGTTGCTCATTTGTGTTTCCGAAAGCCTTGGACAATGGACAACCGGTTACCGGGCCATCAACGTCACCTTCAACACCAGCAATCCACAACAACTCCTCATCAATCGAGGGCGGCTGATCTGGAGGGACACCGATGTAAACACGAGCACATACTTCCTAAAGTACTTCTCTGGTGCGGAGATCGTGACACTTGATTCGGGCCTCAGTGGTGTCACAGGAGCGATCGATGGGGATCACGTTGCCTGGAATACGTCCTTGCAGCAAATCAAGCTGTACAATACGCAGACATGGCAGACCACATTGTTTGGAAACTCCTACAACCCGAACAGCCTGCAGCCGATCAGCGTTTCGAATGGTGTGGTCGCTTATGCGCGCCTGAAAACAGGTACGGGTACGGAGATTGCTTTGCGCAACCTTCGGATTGCATCGGACACCTCCCTCGACGCAGGTCTCTGGAACACGCAGCCAAGTGTACATTACGGTCAAGTTGCCTGGGTTGCAAGCGCGGCCGAAAGTGTGAACGCTGCTTCGAACATCTTTTTCTTTGATGGCCTGGTTGCCAGGAACATTTCGAACACAATCGGTAGGATAAACCTGGGACCCATTCTCAAGGACGCCCATGTTGCGTGGCTTGAGCGTGGAGGACCCTCGCCGAGAGTGCGGTTCTCCAATGGTGACTCAGCGGTTACGGTCGCTCAGCCTTCCAATGGGTCGACCATTGTCATTGGGTACGACGCAAGCGATGGTGTGTGTGTCGCGGGCCTTGTTGACACACTCACGAATGTCTCCAGCATCCGGGTGTACATTTCGGAGAGAGATTCTCTCTTCTCATTGACGGATTCAGTCCGGCTCACAAGCATTCATATCGACAACGGGTTGATCGTTTGGGCGACGCGTACAGGTATCCAAAGAACTCTTAAAACCTACAGAATCAGTACTGCGACACTGGAGGAGTTCGGTTCGGCGGACAATCCGGTGGTTGATGACGAGCAGACCGCGTGGACCCTCGGAGATGCTGTGGAGATGCGTGTGCCCCTCACCTACTGGCGTGTTACGAATAACTACGAGAATGGATGGACACAGTCGAAATTCAAGAGTATTTCTCCCACCGGATTCATCTGGGGCAACTACACCAACGCAACTAATGCCCGCATGTTCCACTCCAATGGCTCGACTGTGACTCGCTTGACCGACTCCCTTGTCTACAAGGACTTCATGATGGCCAATGATGGTTACTATATCTGGCGGCATGACTTCACGAGCATGTATCTCTACAACGGCGCCGGTGTTCCGCAGCTTATCATTGACAGCCTTCAATGCGAGAACATGTATGTCGCTGGAGGTTCAATTGGTTTCCACGGGTTCAGAAGCAATGCGGGTAACAACGTCAATCAGGCGTGGCTCTACAAGATTGCCAACGACTCTTTGATTCAGATTACGAACGACGCTGCACCGACGACGTTCAACGGCATTACACTCACCAGCGGAAACGATGCGTGCTGGTACAGAGTTGTGGGGAACAATGACATGCTGATGTACTTCAACGGCGCGTCCACGATCCGGTTGAGTGACTCCACTGTTGACTACAGGTTCAGCTACAGGAACGGAAGGATTGTATGGAGCGAACGGCGAAGTGGCACTTATCAGGTGATGATGTACACCGTTGGAACAGGCACGAAAACACAGATCACTACTGGCGCAACGCAAGCGCGCAGTCCAATCACCGACGGCTCTGCGATTGTTTGGTTCGAGGATTCTCCGGCCGGTTCGCTGATGGTATATCGTGATCTCGCCACTGGCACAACGAGGAAAGTTGCCTACGTGACTCTTCCGGTCGCCCGATGGTTCTGGATGAGCAACGGGAAAATCGCCTGGTCCGGGAATAACGAGGTGCTCGTCTACGATGGGAGCACTATCGGACGCATCACCAACAGTGGCGACTTTACTCCCAACACAGAGCCATACGTTGACAACGAAATGGTGATGTGGAAGCAAGACAATCCCACGCCGACCTTCCCGAGATACGGAGACATCAATGTTGCAAAACTCCATCCACTTGTCTCCTTCGACGCATCAAACATTGCAGGCGTATTTCCCCTGATGGTTTCATTCTATAATCGAGCATGGCATGGAACCCAGTCATGGCTCTGGAATTTCGGGGACGGCAGTACCAGCACGGAGCGAAATCCATCCCACACATACGCCACGCCGGGTGTGTACACGGTAGCACTGACAGTGAACGGACCGACGGGTTCTGCAGTCGAGGAGAAAGTAAACCTTGTGAGGGTGCGAACCTCCGTGTCTGTGAAAGAGGATGCGGGGTACCCAGCCTCGCCAATGTTGTTACAAAATTATCCGAATCCATTCAATCCGACGACGAATCTGGAATTCCGGGTCTCGGCTTCCGGTTCAGTTTCGCTGAGGATATTTGACGTGTTGGGAAGAGAAGTCACTACGCTTGTGAATGAAGAGAAACCACCAGGAACGTACTCAGTTGTGTGGGACGCGAAGGGTGTTGCAAGCGGTGTGTACTTCTACCGGCTTGAATTCACTCCAGCCAACGGCAAGTCCGGTTTCATCAACGTCAAGAAGATGGTTATAATCAGGTGAGGTTTTGGTGGAACATGGTCTGTATGTGGGTTGGACTGCCAATCTAACCCACCGATCCATACGGCTCTCATCTCTCATTGCCTGTATTCTCGCTATTTGTTCCGGCGACGGACGAGGACAATCGGAACCACCGGGCGCCGCAACAGGCCTGCCTCCTGCACAACAGCTCGTCCGATTCTACGGAACGCTTGGCTCATACGGAGAGGCGTATTCGATTAGTGGACAACAGTCACGCAGGCCGGGCCAGACCGGCCGCCTCTATTTTCGTCCCACATTAAGCATTTGGCAGATTGATCTCCCGTTTGAGTTTGTGCTTTCGACTGAGGGCCGCTCGGCGCAACAGCCGTTCAATCAGTTTGGTGTGAACCCTACGATCGCGTGGGCAACCATCCACGCTGGCCACCACCACATCAGTTTTTCGGAATTCACCGTTAACAGTCTGCTTCAGTTCGGTGGAGGGTTTGATCTGCGGCCCGGAGTATTCAGGTTCTCAGTGACTGCAGGAAGAACGCAACAGTCGATAAACGCTGACAGCGCGCAAGGAATCTACTACGGTACTTTCAGGCGTCATCTGTATGGATTGAAACTGGGCATCGGAAGAGAAGACGGATCATTGATTGACCTGAATGTGGTCAGGGCAAAGGACGATGTTTCATCAGTGAAGTTGTCCGGCTCAGCCAGGCCGCAGGAGAACATGGTCGCCGGTCTTGCGGGAACGCTCCGGATGCTTGAAAACAAGTTGACCTTCACATCGGAGTTTGCTGTCAGCGTGCATACTCCAAATATCCTGAATGAAGAACTCGACGCCAACCTTCCCTCGTTCGTCTCCAAGATCTTCACGCCACGCATTGGGACGAAGATCGGGTATGCGGGCAAAGGATCCATCCAGTTCATGCATGGACCGCTGGTCTTCAGCGGCAGGTACACGCGGGTCAATCCCGGTTTTACCTCGTTTGGTCTTTCCTCGTTTCAGAATGACAGAGAGGAAATTGACTTGTCGCCCGTTGTACGATTCCTCGAGAATCGGATGACGGTCGGCGCAACTCTTGGCTTTCGGAGAGACAACATTGCAGGGAACAAGCTTGCCACAACGAGACGGGTCCTCCAATCATATTTTGTCAATACAACGCCGGTCGATCAGTTCTCGTTTGATGTACGATATTCCAACTTCACGATGAAAAGCAACTCCGTGTCCGACACCACCAGATACGACAATATCAGCCATTCCTTGAACCTTAGTCCCACCGTTAGAGTCAAATGGGTTGAGTTGCAACATGTCATCACCACAACTATTGGAGGTCAGAAATTCAACGACAGGAATCGCGTGTATGGCGGACTGAATACCTACACCACGTACTCGGGAAGCATCATGTGGGCAGTGGCGTTTCCATCATCACTGGTGATCAGCCCCCGTGCAAGCTACACCAGGAACGACCGCACGACGACTGACACAAAGATCACGACGCTTGGCCTTGCAGTTCAATATAGCCTCTTCGACAGAGCGCTTACCCCGTCTCTCTCTCTCTCCACAACACGAAACAACATCGGGATCGCGACGGACAAACAACTTGTCGGCACTTTGAACACGACATACCGGGTCACGGCGTATGATAACGTTGCCCTGAGCGCGCGAGTCTCGTCCTATGCCTATGGCAATGGCAGAGCCAGCAACTTCGTCGAGTCCATGATCACTCTTCAATACAACAGGAGCTTCTGAGAATGAGCTTCATGAAGCCTTTTGCCGCTGTATTCTTCATTGCCTCTTCTGTTGCCTATACACAGAGTGTGAATACCTCGCTCTCTGTTCACCCTTTTCCCTCCCCTTACATCAGCGACCTCGCAAGTGATCCGACGTTTATTCAGATGACGATCACCAACACCGGTTCAACAACCGAGCCGGCATTCTTCGACATTGTGATTACATCATCGGTTCATGGACAGCTTGGCTCAGGGCCCAGCCGGAACATCACACTGATGCCCGGAACGGAGATTATCAACGGTATCGATCTCATTTCATGGAATGACATCACCTACAACCAATCGGTTCGAAATCAGATCGCTCAATCGGGAGCATTGCCGGAGGGATTCTACACTATTTGCATGACGCTGAAAAGCAACGTAAGCCTCCAGGTGCTTGCGGCGGAAGCTTGCGCATCATTCACGATCAGTCTTCCGGAGCCTCCTTCACTGCTATTGCCGTCCGACAATGAACTTGTCCTGACGGCCTTCCCCATGTTGCAGTGGACAACCGTGAACCAGCCCGGTCACCAGGTTTCCTATCACCTGAAGATCGCCGAAGTGATACAGGGTCAGACGCCGTATGATGCGATCCAGTCTGGTTATCCGCATTACGAAAACCCATCGCTCATGATCACCTCGCTACTGTATCCTGTCGATGCCCTTCAGTTGAATCCTGGGAGTCGATATGCATGGCAGGTCCGCGCGGTGAATGAACTTGGTAACCCCGTTGGACAGAATGATGGTCGGAGCGAGATCTGGACGTTCCGATACTTGAGTGGCGCGACACCACAGTCGAGTCAGGGTTTCACCATCGGCGGCTTCGGCGCGAATCCAACCCGGGTAACTGATTCATCGCGTACGAGCTACACCGGCGAGGGATGGATTAATCTTCCGTTCCTGAACGATTCCGTGTTTGTCGCCTACTCCAATCTCACACTCAATGAGAATCATGTTGTCACAAGCGGTGACATCACGGTTGCCAGTCTGAAGACGATACGCATCCGCCAGCTTCGCCTTCAGTTCGATACATTGAAGTTTACTCCCACCAGCGGATTTGGATGGGGACTTGCGAAGTTTTCACTCGGTGCGGACTCCATCCGGTTTCCATTTGCCTCGCTCGGGTTCGGCAGGGGCGGTGT
>JAERML010000249.1 GCA_016844425.1 Bacteroidota bacterium | reverse complement strand
GGCTCGTCAAGGATGGCTTGATCTTAACCAAAGGCAACGGAACACTCAAAACCAGGAAGGTCACGCTTGCTTGATGGAAAAGCGGCCACAATACAAAGAGGTCGAGGAAATCCAGAGGGAGTATCAAGAAAGGAAGCAAGCCATTCGGAACCGGCTTGCGGAATTTGCTGCGGTCCGGCCCGACGAATACTTCTACGAGCTTGTCTACTGCTTGCTGACGCCGCAATCGAGCGCCGTAAACGCGGGAAGGGCAGTCGAGGCTTTGAAAGCAGTCAACTTATTCGGGAGTGACGTTGACGCTGCCCCTCTGCTTCACCAGAAGAATTTCTATATTCGATTCCATAACACAAAGGCGAAGCGTCTGCGGGAAGTGCGGGAAGGTTTTCCGGATATCATGAGGCACCTCTGCAATCGCGCATCCAGCCCGCAACTCCGCGCGTGGCTTGTCGAGAACGTCAAAGGTCTCGGCTGGAAGGAGGCCTCTCACTTCCTGAGAAACATCGGGCATCGTGATCTTGCAATCCTCGACCGGCACATTCTGAAAAACCTGAAGAAGCATGGCGTAATCCGGTCGCTTCCACATACACTCACTCCCAAACGGTATCTTGCCATCGAACAGCAGTTCTCCGGTTTTGCACAGCGCATTGGGATCTCGATGGATGAACTTGACCTCCTGCTTTGGAGCAGAGAGACGGGCGAGATTTTTAAATGATTCAGTGTCAACCAGAGGACGATAAATGAAATACACCGTGATCGGCTCCGGGATGATGGGGAGCGCGGCTGCGTACGACCTGGCAACAACCAATCCATCCGACGAGATTGTTCTGGCCGATATCAACCTTCAGCGGGCGACGCAATCTGCAAAAGGGATTGCCCCCAATGTAAAGCCTCTACGGCTCGACGTGAACAGCCCAAAAGATCTGAGCGCTGCCCTCGAAGGAACCAATGCCGTCATCAGCGCAGTCTCGTACTCGG
This sequence comes from Bacteroidota bacterium, assembly GCA_016844425.1. The sequence continues at coordinate 2,720 of JAERML010000249.1, read as the reverse complement.
TTAACTATCAAATCTCCAAAGCCTGCCTCAATGCAGGCGTCCATATGTGCGACCTTGGTGGCAACAATGATGTGGTGGAGAAACAGCTCACTCTTGACGCAGAAGCGAAGGAGAAGGGAATCACCATCATTCCTAACTGCGGCCTGGCCCCGGGGTTGATCAATGTGCTTGCGGTGGAAGGGACCAGGGAGTTCGATGAACTGGATTCCATCCACCTCCGCGTGGGGGGATTACCCCAGCATCCCCGCCCGCCGCTCTTCTACCAAATTGTCTTTTCGGTCGAAGGCTTGATCAACGAATACGTTGAGAAAGCTGTGGTAATCAAGAATGGGAAGCTCATGCATAACGAGCCCATGTCGGAACTCGAAGAGATCCAGTTCGAGGGGATCGGTACCCTGGAGGCATTCAACACCTCCGGTGGGCTCTCCACTCTTACCACGTTGTTGGAAGGTAAGGTAAAGAATCTCGACTACAAGACGATACGTTACAAAGGGCATTGTGAGAAATTCAAGACGCTCCTCGACCTCGGGTTTGCAACGAACGAACCGATGATGGTGGGAGGGAGCGTAAAGACCAATCGTGAGTTCTTTGCCGACCTCCTCCGGAAGAAGCTCGACCATGGCGACACCGACCTCGTGCTTGCCCGCGCAACCATCACCGGACGTCGCCTGAACGCGGAGAAAACCCTTGTGTATGAGTTCATCGATTATTATGATACTGCCACCAAGATGACAGCCATGATGAGGACAACGGCGTTCCCGACTTCCATCATCGCCCAGATGCTGGCACACGGCGCGATCCACGCCCGGGGCGTGATGCCGCCGGAGTGGTGTGTGCCGGGCGAACTCATGATCAGCGAGCTTGGCAAGCGGAACATCAAGATCACGAAAAGAGTTACAGAGACCTGGAGCTGAGTATGCATCCCTTATCCGTGCAGATCATTACCCGTGACAGTGTCCTACAGAAGGAAATCCAGCAACAGTACGTGGTGCAGACAAAGCACCCGCGCTGGGAAATTGTGAAGATTTTCTGGCATGCCTTCTTCCATGTAAAGTTTCGCTAGCTACATTCCCAGTTCTCAATAATTATCACGTATAGACATGGCCGACACCAATTCCTTCGATATCGTTTCCGAAGTCAACATGCAGGAGGTAGATAACGCCGTCAACCAGGCCCGGAAGGAGATTGCCCAGCGATACGACTTCAAGGGCTCAAAGAGCTCTATCGATCTGAATCAGAAGGAGAAGCACCTGACTGTCATTTCGGACGATGACTTTAAGCTCAAGAGCGTTGTCGATATCCTTCAGACCAAACTGATAAAGCGGGGTGTCTCCATCAAGGCGCTGGACTATGGCAACGTCGAGCCCGCGGCCGGCAGCACGGTACGGCAGATTATCCGGCTGCGAGTCGGGATCGACAAGGAAAACGCAAAACTGATCGTAAAGATGATCAAGGACGTCAAGCTCAAAGTGCAGGCCCAGATCATGGATGACCAGGTCCGCGTCAGCGGCAAGAACAAAGACGACCTCCAGTCCGTCATGAAAATGCTGCGCGAGGCGGAGCTCGTGTTTGCAATGCAGTTTACCAACTACCGTTAGATGAACTCCTCCCCCACAATCGTCCATCGGGCGTTGCGGTCGATCTGCCGGTGTGCCCTGTTCATCCCATCTCTCCTCCTCGCTCAAGACAACATCCTTCGCGTTGAGTATCAGGATTCGTCACGATCGACAACCGTAGGCATCTTCCGGCGGAACGATGTCACGTACGCGTCTCTCACGGACATTGCCGCGGCGTTCTCGCTCGGAACATATGAGAACAGCACGGCGCGGAAATTCGAGCTGAAACAGCAACCGTTCCGGTTAACCGCTTCGAGAGGAAATCCATTCCTCGTAGCCACCGATCCCAACAACCGCCGTTCGATCTATCAGATGCCCCACGGTGTGATCCATGCGGTCGGAGTATACTTTGTTCCCCTCAAGCCCTTTCTCATTTTTTTCGAGCGCGTGTTCGGGAAGACCGCGGAATATGATGAGAGCAGACGAGTGTTACGCATTCTATCGACTGTTGCCGCAGCCGGGTTCGATATTTCCACCCTCCTTCTAGAGTCAAAGTCGAACGGCATGGTGGTATGACGGATTTCGAAAGCCTCTTCCGCCAGGATGGCTGGATCTACGTGACGATCGCCGATGCGCGAGCAGATGTGGATGCCATCAATGCATTGAAGCCCGCGGGACTGATCAAGAAAGTCATCGCCATCCAGTCTCCCACCTCTGTCCAGCTCACATTCAAGGTCTCCGGCAAGATCGCTGCAACGGAAATGACTCGTGTGGAGAACTCCAACGATATCCTCCTTTCCATCCGGACACCGGGGAGCGAAGAGAAAGATCCTGCTCGAAAAGAAGAAGCGGGAAATACAGGCGGGCCTTGAGAACCAAAGGAAGCGATGGGAGCTCGACGTGATTGTGATCGATCCGGGACACGGGGGGAAGGACTATGGCGCGCTGGGCGTCACGCGGGTGAAGGAAAAGGACATCACACTCGGTGTCGGCCTCAAGTTGGGCGCACTGATTGAAAAGCACCTCAAAAGCGTCAAGGTCGTCTACACTCGAAAGGACGACTCCTTTGTCGAGCTCCACCGCCGTGGGCAAATTGCCAATGAGGCCGACGGGAAGCTCTTTATCAGCATCCACTGCAACTCTATGCGGCGGAAGCCCAGTCAC
>JAERML010000248.1 GCA_016844425.1 Bacteroidota bacterium | reverse complement strand
GCGGGGGGGGTTCCTCTCAGGGAGCATGGGTGGCTCGACATCGTCATTGGCGGACATTGTCTGGAGCGTACAAGGTAATCCGGTTATGAAGGGGTTTGCAGTCACGATCGGTAGTGGCGAACGGGCCCCAGTTTCCAGCACACGGGTTTTTCCGCATCAGGTGGTCATTGACCATTCAGATGGCTCAACGGAAACTATCTCACCTCTTGAAGTCCCCGCAGTATATGCCATGGTGATACGGGCACAACGAACGGGTGCCGCCCCGATTCTTTTCACCCCATTCATTGTACCCGGGTTCGAGCGACAGAATGCCGGAGACAGTATCGTCACGTGGGTCGCGGCCGATGGGTTGGCGCGGGTCTCCATTTGTGCAGGACCTTCCGGCAGGGTAATGGCGGAAGGGAGTGCAGTAGGGGGCGGCTTGGCACCAACCTTTCTCCTCGTATATGAGAAGGCACCACCTTACGAGGATCTCGCGATACTCTACTCCCGGATTCCGGCATTGCTCCAGGTCCGTTCGGATCGGATGGAGCGTCTGCTGAACAAGGCGTACATCAAGACCTCTGATCAAGATCTCAACAAAGCTCTGTACTGGACCCGGCTCTCACTCGACGCGCTTCTCCTCACGCGACCCAATCCTCTTTCGGGCGTCGAAGAAAGTATTGCAATTGCCGGATTTCCTTGGGATGGGACATTTCGCGGCCGCGAGATCGCAATAGCAATCCCCGGGCTCGACTTCGCGTTGAATGACTATGCAACAACAAGTGCCGTCCTTCGTTGGTTAGCTGCACGGCAGGATACAGTTGTGGCGCACCGGACGTATGGTCGAATTGCAGACAAGATCTCTCCGGGGTTGATGACGTTCAACGGCGGCGACGTCGCTCCGTGGTTCGTCAGACAGATGTATGAGCACGTCACCAATTCGTATGATACAACGCTCGTTCGGGATCTCGCGCCGGTTGTCACACGGAGCATCAAAGGCACCATCCGCTATCATGCGGACGAACGAAACCTCATGACCCATGGAGCGGGTGAGACCTGGATGGATGCATCTGTTAACGGGAGGCCTGCCACACCACGTGGAAATCGCGCTGCGGAAATGCAGCTCCTTTGGTATTTCCAGCAGTTGATTGGTGGTTTTGTGGCACAGTACACAGGCGATTCCCTCACCGCGCGGTCGCTGAGAGCACAAGCAGCCAGGACTGCAGAGAGCTTTAATGCAGTCTTCATCGATACCTCCCGTCAACTTCCCTATGACCATCTGCTGCCCACGGGAGAGGGAGTGGCAGAAGTGAGGCCAAACGTTCTTTTCTGCGTCGACATTCTCGGCTCAGAACTTACGCAGCAAACGATGATCAAGAACGTCGTGAACGCCGTCGTTTATCCCTGGGGCGTAGGAACGCTCGCACAGAATGATCCAAAGTTCAGACCGTATGTTGAAGGGGAAGGCAGGTACTCGAGAGAGGAGGCGATGCAGAATGGTCCGGTATGGACCTGGCTGGCGGGGCAGTTGACCTATACTTTGACACGATATGACAGACAGGACCTGACCTACACGATAACGCGTGGAATGGTCCGGCGGATTCTCACCACAGACATGGTGGGTGCCCTTCCAGAAGCGTTCGACGCAGTGCCACGACATGGAGAGGCTCTGCCCCGCGCAGCAGGGTTGCAGATGTCACTCACCGGTATGGCGGAGTTCGTCCGGAGTATTTATCAGGATTATCTGGGCCTCCGGGTTGACGCGATTGCCCGCCAGATGTGGATTCAACCAAAACTGCCGGACGAAATACGGCACGTGGATTTTACAGTGAACGTGGGCGCATATCCCGTGCATGGGAGATACGTGCGGGACAATGAATCCGCGCGCGTTGTCCTCGAGGCACCAGACATCCCCGAGCCGCTGAAGGTCAACTTCGTCTGGATCTTTATGAACGGCGACGCGTGGAAGGGGGTGGCAACGCTCCAGCCGGCAAAACGGCTGACGTTGATTTTTGGCAGTGACAACCTTGTAGCCTACAGCGGAGAGGACATTGTGGAACTCCCTTCGACCCGGAAACTGAAGGGGTTCTCAATGCGGGACCAGTTTACGGGAATCGGGTTTGCAAGTGAAAAGTGAACGCACGCCCTTGAGGATTCGGAGGCGTGCATCCAACCCCAGGGATTCCAGAGCGCCTTTAGGTTGGCAAGATGAGGCACGCCCTTGAGGATTCGGAGGCGTGCATCCAACCCCCTAAAGAATTTCAGAGTCAATCTCGAATTTTCCTGAAGAGAACCTTCTTCAGCCTGTCTGCGTGCATCCGGTTCATTCTGAAACGGATTGTAATCTCATCACCCTCATATTTCTTCTCAAGGATTTCTGCCATGTCATGGATTTGCGAGATGATCTGGTAGTCATCCTGGCCGAAGGTCATTGTCTGCTCCTCAATGTCTGTGTTCAGCAGTTCGATGATCTTGTCTTCGAGCGACTTCATGTTGATGCTGCGGGCTGCGGATACAAATACTGCATTCTCGTGATTACCCTGCAAGTACGTGAAGATTGTACGCGTTTCAAGCCGATCGATCTTGTTGAAGACCATAACGGTCGGCTTGCCGGTCGCACCGATCTCCTCCAACGTCTCGTTCACGACTGCGATCTGTTCCTCGAACAATGGATGGCTCACGTCGACAACGTGGAGAAGGATGTCCGCTTCCGTTACTTCCTCCAGTGTGCTCTTAAACGATGCAACGAGGTTGTGGGGGAGTTTCCGGATGAAACCCACGGTGTCGGAGAGGAGGATCCGATGCGCGGGAGACAGGTCCACCAGTCGGACGGTGGAATCAAGTGTGGCGAAGAGGCGGTCTTCTACCAGAACGTCGGCGTGCGAGAACCAGTTGAGGAGAGTTGATTTTCCGACGTTTGTATAGCCAACAAGCGCGATGCGGGGAAACTTCGTTCGCCCTTTCCGCTGCACGGCCCGTTCCTTGCTGATGCGACGGAGTTTCGCGTGCAAATGGCTGATCTTGGTCCGTATGGCGCGCCGGTCTGTCTCGATCTGGGTCTCACCAGGTCCCTTGGTGCCAATCCCGCCGAATTGCTTTGAAAGGTGAGTCCACTGTCGTGTCAACCGCGGCAGCATGTACTGGAGCTGGGCGAGCTCGACCTGGGTCTTTGCCTCGCTGGTCCGTGCGCGCGAGGCGAAGATATCGAGAATCATGCCGCTCCGGTCAAGGATCTTGCACTTGATGATTTTCTCCAGGTTGCGTACCTGAACAGACGACAGGTCGTCGTCGAAGATCACCAGGTCGATCTTGTCTTGATCCACCAGATAACTTAGTTCATCGGCCTTCCCGCTGCCGATGAAAAATGCCGCGTCGATTGCATGACGCTCCTGGATGAGCCGGTGGATGACGAGCGCACCGGCGGATTCCGCCAGCAGTGCAAGTTCTTCGAGGTACTCTTCCACCCGCACTCGCGCCACCCTGCCAACGGTAACACCAACCAGGATTGCTCGCTCTTTCCGCGTTGTCTCATTCAGCTGCACTAGAACTCCCCCTCGATGGTGTTGATGATTTCGGCTCACGGCCGATTGCCATCTCCGCGAGTGCAAGAGCAATCGCAAACCCTACCAGATACTTCCACAGTTCCACGCCGAACCGTGATTCCAGCACCACGGTATCGATCTTCTCCGTGATAGTGAGGCGTTGTGTTTGCGACGGGGTTACTCCGATCGTTCCCCAGAAAGCATCAAGCTGTTCGTCTGTTGCGCGCCGAAGATCGGATTCCGCCGGGTCAATGTTCACCGCAACTGCGGCGACCACTTCACCCCTCTGTCCCGATGGGCGGTACTGCAGCTGGTAGATTCCTGACTCAGTGATGTTGGACGATTCAAATGTTGCCATCCCCGATGTTGCCCGTACCGCCGGCACGATCCGCTCATCGATGCCCGACGGCGAGGTGAGCACATATGTGTCACGTTCCCCGGCTGCTTTCAGCCGGGCAGCAACCGTGAGTTTTTCTCCGACCACCACAGGAGTGATGTTCTGGTCGCGCGTGCCGAGATAGACCACCGACCGGTGAAGAAGCGGGGCAAACAATCCTTTGCGTGGGAAGTCAGACCACGCGAGCCCCGCATCAACTGAGAAAAGAAAAACGCGTCCTATGCCGGTCCGGTATTCGGTCAGGAACCCTGCGCCATTCGAAAGAGTGATGATTGTTTGCCCATCCCGCCCCGCTTGTGGGACGATCGCGTTGAAGATGTGAGGCGATTCGATTGCAGGTGGGGTGGCTGCATTCCGCGCGGTGGAGGATTGCTCAAACAGTCCTGCAAACAACGGGTGTGCAAAATCAACCCTGTCGAATGAGAGAAAGCCGGTTGTCTCATTCTCTGTCGGCGACGCGATTCCTGCCGGAGGGCGGGCTGGCAGGATTCCGAGCCGCGGAAACAACACCTCATTGTAATTGCCAATGTTGGAGTCTTTGCCCGGAAACAAAAGAAGCCCGCCGCCTGCGTGCACGAACTGTGCGATCCGGTCCGCAACTGACGCCGCGAACTGCGGGACATTGCAGAATGCGAGGACATTGAACCTGCTGAGATCGGTGGCGGACAATTGCGAGACATCTATCTGTCGGACATTGAATAGCCCGGCAATGCTCGAGTCTCCGAGAAGTGTCAACGCAAGCGCCGGGAGTCGCGTATCCTGTTGGGCCGCTCCAGCCATGAGAACGTTGATGTTGTCCGGTACGTTGAGTACAAAGTACCGGGTATTGTCCGGCTCGAATGCATCATCCTCAAGCTGGACGTATCCCTGGATGATCCCGCGTCGCCGGGGGATGACTGAGAACGTTGCCGAGGCCGAACCTCCGGCTCCAACATCCACAGATTGCTGGACGACACGCGCGCCATCAAGGTAAACGCTCGCGACACCATTGCGCACAGGCGCTGTACCGAAGTTGCGCACATGTGCCTGCATGCTCACGGGCTTGTTCCGAGTGAGGATCTGTGTGTGCACAACGATTTGATTGATTCCGATGTTCTCGGGCTGACGGGTCCCGACGTCGATCAGGAAGAACCGCACACGCTCATGAAACAGGTCAACCGAATCCTGTGCCATGAACTGCGTTGCCTGAAGGTCGGTGACGAGATACACCTCCTGGTTGAAATTCTTTGATTCTCCAAGAATCCTTGCCGCGACTCCCAGCGCACTCCTGAACGGTGCCGTCATCAGCGATGGCGACATCTTTTCCACAGCATCCCGCACCGCACGAGATGATGGTGCGGGCACGAAAATTTCCTTGTGCCCAACTTCTGAGAGCCGGATGAGATAGACCCACTCCTTCTTTCGCCTGGGAGAAAAGGATACCACGCTCGTTTCGCACCCCCATGCTTGGTGAATCATCCAGCACGATGACGATCGTCGTGCGCGCTTTCGTGGTTCCACCCGCGGGGATGCCTGCCAGCGATCCCTTTATGGCTGGCCGCGAGAACGCCAGGACAACGGCGACCACAAGAAGAGTCCGGATAATGAGCAACAGGAGTTGCCGGATCTTTACACGCCGCATCTTTGTCTTCTGCAACTCCTTCAAGAACCGAAGGGAGCTGAATTCGACGGTTTTGAGTTTTCGAAGGTTGAGGAGGTGAATGATAATGGGGATCGCCGCCGCTACCAGACCGATCAACAAGAGAGGATTGAGAAACGTCATGAACCCTGATGCAAGTACTAAATGGTGACGATCGGCGAGATGGGACGCCGGCATCGTCTGGTGTCCACAGGAAAAGGTACTGGAAAAGGTGAGTGGATGCAACCTGACCGCGAGGCTGATTCTTCATCATTCTTGCTTTTGCGCGTTAAAACCCATACTTTTTTTCAACGAAGAACCAATCCCACGGTGGGTACACTTGTCCCGGAGTCTTTATAGGCGTTACGGTCCTCCTCTGCTCTCGCTGTTGCTTCTTCCCGTTCTCCTCTTCTCTCAGCACCCGATCATCATAAGGCCTGACCTCGAGCAAGCCACCGTGCGCAGGACGAGCTTCTTTCCCCAGCGTTCTCCCGTCCATCCGAAGGTTGCACTGGTCTTGAGTGGTGGCGGTGCGCGCGGTGCAGCCCAAATCGGCGTGCTGAAGGCATTCGAGCGTAACAATATCCCCATCGATTTCATCTCGGCCACAAGTCTTGGTGCCATCGTCGGGGGGCTCTATGCATCCGGGTATACCACGGCTGAAATCGAAAGGCTTGCGTTGACCACGAATTGGGATGAGGTGCTCTCACTAAGCAACGAAACGAAACGGACGGAGTTGTTCGTTGATCAGAAGCTGGCCGACGACAGGAGCTTCCTCGTCGTCCGCTTTGAAGGGTTTGATCCTGTGATCCCCTCCGCTGTCTCCACCGGTCAGCGGCTCACGAACTTCCTCAGTACGCAAACCTTGCAGTCGCTCTATCATCCCGACTCTTCTTTCGACGATTTGAAGATTCGGTTCCGCGCTATTTCCACTGATTTGATTTCCGGAAAGAGGATCATCCTCAGCGAGGGGTCACTTGCAGAAGCATTGCGCGCAAGTGCAACAGTGCCCCTGCTGTTCAACCCCATCGAGAGGGATTCGATGCAGCTTGTCGACGGGGGACTGGTAAGCAACATCCCTGTTGATATTGCCAAAGATGCGGGCTGCGATATCGTGATCGCCGTGAACTCAACAAGCGGGCTGAGAACAGCAAATGAGATGAAGGCCCCCTGGCAGACGGCGGACCAGATCATGGGCATTATGATGCAGCTTTCCAACCAGTGGCAGTTGAAGCAGGCGGATGTGGTGATTACTCCGGAAGTTGGCAACCATCTGTCGTCAGACTTCAGAGGACTTGATACCCTCATCGCCATGGGTGAGCAGGCTGCTGAGGAGAAGATTCCGGAGATCCGCCGGCTGATAGGAGAGATTCGTAGCGAGGCCAGGAGGGGAGATGATGAAGTTGTTATTCGACCCGTGGTCGATCTGGTCGGAGGGAATGTACACGACTCGCTTTGGCAGGCTGTTCGTCGGGATGCTGCAGCAGGCTCGCTTACTATCAGGCAAATTCGCGAACATGTCCTGGCAATCTATGAGCAGGGAGACTTCGAAGATGTCTACGCGGAGGTGATTCCCTTGCTGCATGCCCCCGGTAGCCATGCCGACTCGGCCGGTTCTCCTCAGGCGCGTGTGGTGTACACCGTCCGGACAAACCCCAGCGTCACCTCAGTCATGTTCAGAGGGAACAGGTTGCTGAATAAAGAGGCAATCTTCGGTGAGGTGGTTCATCTCATCGGGGCTCCCGCCAACCATCGGACGGCGGAAACGGCAATGGAAAACATCCTTCGCCTGTACCGTGCGCGCGGGTATTCACTGGCGCGGATCGACTCCGCAACCTTCGATGAATCAACAGGCACCGCCAATATTCTCATCAATGAAGGTGTGATCGACCGGATTGGCGTCGAGGGTGGGGTGCGGACACAGGACTCGTTTGTGCTCCGGGAGTTTCCTTTGAAGGAAGGTGATGTGTTTGAAATCGACAAAGCCACGGAAGGAATCAACCGCATTAACGGGACAACGCTCTTCGAGTATGTCTACCTGGAAGTCGCGTATCGGGGAGGGGAACCGATTCTGACCATCCGGTTGCGTGAGCGCCCATCGCAGCTCGTCCGCTTCGGGCTGCGTGTGGACAACGAGCGGAATCTGCAAGGGTCGATCGACGTTCGGGACGAGAACTTCCGAGGCCTCGGTACTGAACTGGGGCTGAACTTTGCCGGTGGTAACCGGAACAGAGAATTCACACTCGAGTTCAAAGCGCACCGGTTGTTCAACACCAGCGCGTTCTACCGATTCCTCGACAGCTATATTTATGCCGACGCACCGATGACCGCGGAGAACCGGTGGGACCGCGACCAGGTGGGAGAGTACCGCGATATCAGGTATGGAGCCCGGCTCAGCTTTGGCAGCCAGCTTGAACGGTTCGGGAATGCCTCCATCGACCTCTCGTTGCAGAACGTCAGAATCAAGAACCTGGAAAATGCCGACTTACTCAACGAGCGGTTCCGGCTCTCCATGGTCAGGATGGGAACGGTCATCGACAGCAAGGACAACTACCCCTTTGCTACCTCCGGAATCGGAATGAACATCTCGTACGAGTTTGCGTTTAAAGGGCTCGGCAGCGAGGTGGGCTATAACGCGCTTCGGTTCATGTATGAAAGTTATAGCACCTGGGGGACGCGACACACGATTCATCCGAAATTCACCATTGGTTTCGCCGACCGGACGATG
>JAERML010000045.1 GCA_016844425.1 Bacteroidota bacterium | reverse complement strand
CCCCCCTCCGGCGCGCAAGGCAGAGAAGGGAGAGTCCGAATGGAAGCGACACGTGGGGGAGAATGTCCGATTCGAGGGCGAATATGTTCCGCAAAGCGACATTCAATGGAGCGGGTGGAATCTCCAGATCATTCGCCTTGTCCGAACCGGTGAGCCGGGCGACCAGGCGTTTGGCAAGAGCCACCGGAAAAAGAAATGTGTTGAAGAATGTCAGATGCTCGATCTCAAATCCCGCTGCGGCAACAACCGCGCGGAGGGATCTTCTTGTGTACCGGCGTTTATGGTGCAGCACCACGTCATGCTTGCTCCACAGAAACGGGAATGCCGGCGCGGCAATAAGAAGGTATCCATGGTCGTTGAGGAGCGCATGTGCGTGCGCGAGAAGGCCGCCATCGTCCTCGACATGTTCCACCACGTCCAGTATCGTAATGAGGTCGAACCGTTCAGTTCGCGGATAATCGGCGAGGCTCCCGAGGAAGAGATGGGTCAATCCGCGTTGGCGGCAGAACTCAATTGCCTGTGGCGAAAAATCCGTGCCGTACGCCTGAAATCGCCGTGAAAATAACTCGAGGATTGCCCCGGTCCCGCAACCGACATCGAGCACCCGTGTTTCCTTTGAGGTGGTGATGCGTGAAGTGATGTAGTGCAGCAGGATCTTCTGGCGTGCAGCGAACCACCAGTGTTCCTTCTCGATCCGGTACATGTGGGGATATACGTGTTCTTCCATCCGTTTAGAAGCCCACCTTCTCCCGGATGATATACAGCGGCCGTTTCTTCACCTCCTCATAAATCCGGCTGATGTACTCGCCAATAACGCCCAGCGTCAGCAGGATCATGCCTCCAACAAAAAGGATCGAAATGATGGTTGACGCCCAGCCAAGGATTGCCTTGTCGGTGAATAACTTCGCGTAAATGACAAACAGCCCTCCGATGAAAGATGCTGCCGCAGTGAGAAAGCCAAGGTACACGGCGAGACGGAGAGGGATATTGGAGAATGAGAAAATGCCGTCGAGTGCGAGATGTATCAACCGCCCCAGACTCATATGGGGCTTGCCCGCGAACCTCGGTCCACGATCGTACGTAATACCCTTCTGCTTGAATCCCACCCACGCACGCATGCCGCTGATGTAGCGGTTTCGTTCCGGCATTTCGCGCAGGACCTCCACCACGCGCCGGTCCATCAGGGAAAAATTCCCGGCATCCATCGGAATATTGATCGTTGAGAGAGCGTGCAGAAGACGATAGAAGGAAGTGAACGCGAAACGCTTAAGCGGGTTCTCCTTCCGGCTCGTCTTCACCGTGTACACAACTTGATAGCCTTCCTTCCACAGGGAAACCATTTCTGAAAGAAGCTCGGGAGGGTCCTGCAGGTCTCCGTCCATGAGTACCACCGCATCGCCCTGTGCCTGATCCAACCCCGCAGTAATGGCCACCTGGTGACCGAAGTTACGGGAGAGGCCGATGACTTTGAACCGGGGGTCGCGCCGGTGGATCTCACTCATTAGCGCAAACGAACGGTCCTTGCTCCCGTCATCAACGAGCAACACCTCAAAGGGTTCATGCAACGAAGAGACTGCGGCAAGGAGTCTCTGGTGCAGCTCCGGGAGTATCTGCTCTTCATTATAGATGGGGATGATGATCGAGAACATTAGTGTCCCGTTTCTTCGATGGGTGGGTTGGAGAAGGAGCGCCGCCGTGTCCGGCTCTGTGAGACAAGAAACCCGATGCCACAGAGGAGGAGGGACGCGAGAGTCACCATTTTCCCTTGCGCGTACGATACGGGCTCGAAACTGAACACCACCTTGTGGACTCCGCTGTTTACTACAACACTCCTGAGGTTGTAGTTCGCTCTGAGTACCGTTGCTTCATGGTTGTCAATATACGCCTTCCAGCCCGGATAGTAAATCTCGCTCAGAACCAACAAGCCATCCTGGCTGGTTTCGACGTCAAGAGAGATCAGGTTGTTCTCATAGCTGGTAATGTGGGCGTTCCATGTAGGTGGATTTGAGGGAGCCGCCAGTGCAATGCCCGGATCTTCTTCCAGAACGGCGGTGACGCGGTGGTTGAACTCCGGGCTCTTGAGGTAGGCAGTAAGCTCTGTGTCGCTATGGACGACATGGACGTCGTACAGAAAGAATGCGCGCGGAAAGTACGATGGATGATCGACCAAAGAGAGATTGCCCGTCTTCTGATCCATCACTGTCTTGTATTTCACATTCAGCAGGTCGTACGTCTGGTCGCTGGTTCCGTACGGTGCGTAGACGCGTTGGAGGACGAGTGGTGTATACCCCTCCATGGTGTAAATCCGGTCCACCATTCCCTGGTTACGGTCCATAACCATTCCCTGTGAGTTGCGCGTGTTCACCCGGAAGATCTCGGACTTCCCCTCATTCTTCAGGAATTGCACCGCGTTCGCCGCATGCTTAAAATACAATGCAGGGTCCACCTTTGCGGAATTCTGGTCTCCTCCAAAATGCACCATATCGAGAAAGAACACAACTAACAATCCAGGCCCCGCAAGCCGCAACGACAAGGGCCGCGCGACAATCATCCAAATCGCTCCAACAGAAACAAGCAGAAGTAACAGGGAAATATTCAACTCCGTCTTCACAACCTGCAGAGCTTGTGGATTCTTCATGAAGGAAAACGTATCCGTCATTGTTCCCGAATGAGTGAGTCCCCAGAGGAGGATTCCGATTCCAGCCACACTCAGCAGGACTTTTATCAAGTTCGTCCGATCCCCTTTTGTCAGCTCCGTTGAGAGGAGAGTCTGCAGTGCAAATGCAGACAGGAGAGCGGCGGCGAAACTGAACCAGATTCCCATTCTCGCCGGGTTCCTAAATGTCGCAAAGCCGGGCACGAAGTCAAAGAAGAGCTTGTGCAAAAGGAAGTTGTTTCCTAATGCAAACATGAACACGAAGATCGCGACGCCCCAGAAAAAAGGCACCGATTTGTTCTTTCGAATCACGAATGCCGAGACTCCCATCAACAGCAGAGGGAGAACGCCGATGTAGATGCACGTTTCCCAGTAGTACCAATAGGTGCCGGGGCCCCAGTAGTTGTACCCGTTCGCTCCCGCCGAGCCGAAGAACTTCGGATAGATCAGTGTGAGGAACTGTGACCACGCCAGTGAACCTTCCGTAGCCCTCTCATACGTAATCTGTGCCCGCTGTGAAAGATCGGCGAGCTCGAAGGTGGGGAGAAGCTGTATCATCGCCAGAGAGAGAGAGAGGAGAATGACTGCCGCTACCCTGGTGTACGATTTCAATGCGGGGGTCGAGAATAGAGCTCCTCCTTTGTACGATGTGAACGACTCAAATGCAAAGTACAGGAAGAGGAAGAAGTAAAGATAGAGTGACAGTTGGGGATATCCCGCCAGCGTGGAATGGCCGATGGCGAGAGCGCAGAGAAAAACCCAGCGCCATTCACCGGTCGACAGTACCTTCCGGAAGAGAAGAAATGCCAACGGATACCATGCCACGAGTGTGATGATCTGTTGATGAATGGCGTGTGTGATCATGAATCCGGAGAGCATATACGTTGCTCCGGCAAAAAGCGAAGGGAGGCGCTTCAGCCCGAACGAGAGCGCGAGAAAGAACATCGAGACGCCGGCGAGAACGTAGTGTGCGATCACCACCAGCTCGAGCCAGTAAAAACCAAGAGCGCCATCGTTGACGGCAAGCGCAAGAGCAGTCAGCGGGAGATAGAACACAGTCGTCTGGATATCGGCCAGGAATGGCATGCCGTTGAATGTGTACGGGTTCCAAAGAGGCATCTGCCCCATTGCCATGGAGGTGGCAGCGAAGCTGCGAACGGGATAGCTGAAGTACAGGAAATCCTCCCACAGCCAGGCATTGCCAAGCAACTGGTCCCGGAAGAAAACCGCCACCATCGCTGCAAGAATCGCGACACAGTGCCATGTCTTGAGTTCTTCACCGATGCGCGCATCATCGGCAGGGACGCTGTGCGTCCCCCGCCCGGCATCCTTCGTCTTTCGGTTCCTGGCCATCTGTTGTGGTTAGGTCTTGAGAAGAGTCGTGCAGGCTTTCAACACCCGCTCGACGGAAATGTATTGCATGCAGGCATTGGGGCAGACTGGCGTGAAATAACACGGGCAGTCAAAATCCGGCTCCAGGATCTCCCCCAAACCATACAGTTCAAATTCATTACGATTGAAGATGTTGTTGAACAGGACGATCTTCTTGTTCAACCCGATCGCGATGTGCGTGGCCATTGTCACGGCCGTTACGACGAGGTGGCATTGGTCCACCAGGTTGATGAACTGTCGCAGCGGAAAGTGGCCGAGGTAGAGCGCTCCGCTCTTCCTTGCGATCCTTTTGTTCTTCTGATGCTCCTGCTCGCCCCCCAGAAGGAGAGGCGCATAACCGGACTTTTTCAGCTTTCGGGCGAGGGCGACCCAGTACTTTTCCGGCCAGAGCCGTGACGTCCACCGTCCTCCACATCCCGTGTTGAGTCCAACGATTCTCTTCTTGTGCGGGAGTTTCCAGACATAACCATCCTTGCTGAACGAATCAAGAATATACCGCTCGCCTGCAAATGTCAACCCGGCGATATCGAAGATCTCCTGCGGGTAACTCCGTGTGTTTTCCTTGCTCAGGTCATCGAACAGGCCGGTCATGAACTTTGCGACCGCGTCCTTATCCGCTGGGGCGGGTTTTCCAGCCTTCAAAATGAAGCCTTTTTTCAAACCCGCCGAGAGTGTTGTCGTCAGGCCGCTGGCCTCTCTGTCCTTGTCCAGGTTATAGATAATGTCAAAGTGAACAGCCTGAAGCGAAGCGATACTCTGCGGAGTGAATGGAAGGATGACATCGACACTGGCAGGAACGACTTCCGGTGTGAGTGTGAGCCACCAGAACCGTGCGCGTGGATAAAGCTCTTGCAGGCGCCTCAGCAACGGCGTTGTACGGATGACGTCGCCGATGGCGCCGAGTTTGATGATCAGGATGTTCTCGTTGCGCGGGTCGTAGTACGTGCAGGATCGCCCTTCACCATCCACACAGTGGACCCCATGCTGTTTGTGCGGCGAGCAGGGAATGTCTCCCCGAAACCAACGACAATCAACTTTGACCGACGCAAGAGAATTCCAGGAATGTGCCATGCAGGAGGAAAACGTTTACTTGATAAAATCTCTGATTGCGTACTGCTCCTGTGCCTGCCCCGTCTTGCTGATCATCTCGCCGAGCAACCCGATGGAGACGAACTGGATTCCGACGATGATCAACAGGATGCCGCCGAGAAAGAGGGGACGGTTGCTGAGAGACGTCTGACCGAGGGACCACTCTACGACAAGATAGCCATCGATCCCGACTCCGACCAGAACAGCAATCATCCCCCAGAACCCAAACAAATGTAGGGGCTTGCGGAAGTAGCGCGTAGTAAACAACACGGTGAGTAAATCGAGGAAGCCCTTCCAGAACCGCCCGAAACCAAACTTCGTCTTTCCATACTTGCGGGCACGGTGCTGGACTACCATCTCGCCGATCTTGAACCCTTCCCAGTGCGCCAACGCAGGAATATAGCGGTGTAACTCGCCGTACACGCGGACCGTTTTTACAACATCGCGCTTGTAGGCCTTCAAACCGCAGTTGAAATCGTGAAGCCTGATGCCGGTCATCATGGAGGTGACGAAATTGAAGAATCTGGAGGGGAGGGTCTTGGTAATTGGATCGCGGCGGACTTTCTTCCATCCAGACACGAGATCGAAACCTTCGTTGATTTTCCTGACGAGCGATGGGATCTCGGCAGGGTCATCCTGCAGGTCGGCATCCATGGTAATCACGATGTTCCCCTGGGCATGCTCAAAGCCGACTGCCAGGGCGGCGGACTTGCCATAATTCCGACGGAAACGAATCACCTTGATCCGGTGATCGATCCGTTTCAAATCCCGGAGAACTTGAAATGATCTGTCGGTACTGCCATCATCAATAAACAGAAGCTCGTAACGCCCCCCCATGCGGTTAAGTGTAGCCTTGAGCTGCGAGTGGAGTTCCTTTAGCGAGTCCTCCTCATTCAGCAAGGGGATCACTACGCTGATTTCCGGGCCGTGTCGTTGCGGCTGATTCTGTTGACGTCGTTCCTGGTTCTGACGCTGGCCACCACCCTCCGGTCTGTTGGGTCTGCTCTGTGGCCTCCCTCCTTGAGTGCGCTGTGGGTGCCCGCCTTGGCGCGATGGCTGCTCTTCCGAAGGAGGGGGATTCTGTTGGGGAGGGCGGCCCGACTGCTCAGGTCGTTCCTGGTTTTCTGCTAGCGGGTCGGGCATCGAGGTTGCGTAGTGATGGGTGCTGGACAGGTTCAGATTTTCAATCAAACTAACCAATTCCGTTCTGAAAATCAACGCGTTGAAATGACGGGCAGATACCGTATTTAGTGCTACGGCGAACGTACAAGGATAAGCTCCAAATTACGTCAACGAACAGCATCGAGATCCGCAAACAAAAAAACAGAGACCCGCGATCCTCTACGATGCTCAGCATTCGTTGACATTCGGAGGTCACTTGTCTATATTGACACCATTGTATTCTTCATTTCTCGCTCACTTCACACACACCGGACCGCATTTGCAGGAAGGTCGATGGCTTTGACACGAAAAGGAAAAATCTGGCTGATTGTCCTGGCTGTTCCACTCCTGCTTCTCGTTGGTGGAGTGATTGCAGTAAAGGCGTATTTCACCGGCGATCGGCTAAAAGCAATTATCATTCCGAGGATCGAAGAGGAAACAAAACGATCAGTATCCATCAACACGATCGATTTGTCCATCTTTCCAACGCTTGCTATCGAAGTCGACAGCCTCGCCATCTCCAATCCTGACGGGAAAGGGTTCTCGAAGAGACCGTTCCTTGCGCTCGAACGGCTTGTGCTCAACATCCGATTGCTGTCACTCCTGAAAGGAAGCCTGGAAATTACAACGGTGGTTCTTGAACGCCCGGACATTCTTCTCGAAATCAATACCGCCGGCATCGCCAACTATGCTGATAACGCACCACCCCCGGCCACGGGAAGCCCGGCGTTGATGGACACAGGGAGAGTGGCAGTCGGGACCGCGGCAGAGGCCGGAGGGGCCCTCCTCCTGTCCAACCTCCAGATCGTCGATGGAAGGGTGGAGTACGTAGACAGGAAGGAGAACTCTGCAATGCGAATCGAAGGACTCAACCAGAAAATCCGGATGAAGTACATTCCGGTGGTGCGGGAAATGAGAATTGAAAGCGAAAGCTCTGTGCAGCAATTCAGCTATGGCTCAGTGAGCACCCCTTTGGTGTCCGGTCTCCAACTTGCATCACGACTTGATCTTCTCTATAAAGGAGAAGAAGACCGGCTGCTCATTCAGGAAGGTGAACTCACGGTGCAGGACATGGCGCTTGCTGTGAAGGGGACGATCGGTACGGTGTCCGGGGATCCAAATCTAGACATTGCTCTCGAGTCAGATCGGATCAATATTGCGGAGTTGCTCTCCATCGCTCCCAAGGAATATATGAAGAAGGCGGAAGGGGTCAAGGGTGAGGGCATTGCCAAGGTGAGAATTTCCATCACCGGTGTGGTCAGCGACTCGACCACTCCGACAGTCTCCGGTGCCATCTCTGCAACTGACGCCCGTATCCAGTACGCGCAGCTCCCCAAACCGATCACGAACGTCAACCTTGTTGCGGATTTCACCCGCTCAGCGGCAAAACAGGAATTCAGGCTCACAAAATGTACAGCCACACTGGGGAACAACCCTCTCAGCGCAACACTGATGGTTGTTAACTTCGACGCTCCCGCATTGACCATGGCCATCAATGCGTCCTTGCGGCTTGACGAGATGAAAGACTACTATCCTCTGGAAACAGGGACCCAGTTGTCCGGCACGATGAAAGCCAACGTCAACATTGCCGGGCAGGTGGCCAACCCGGCAGCCATGAAAGCGGCGGGAACCATGGAGTTTCAAAACGTGACGATCAAATCGGCCTCCAGCAGGAATCCTGTTCAGAATCTTAACGGGACGGTCACATTCAACAATCAGGTCGTGGAAGCAAAACGTCTTATGATGACATTGGGAAGATCAGATCTTGCTGTTGGATTCCGTATGAAGAACTATCTCACGATGATGTCGGACGA
>JAERML010000247.1 GCA_016844425.1 Bacteroidota bacterium | reverse complement strand
CACCTTCCAGCATTGAGACGAGAGTAACATATGATGAGCAGTTCACGTTTGGGTATGCTCGGGCATTCTCAGATGAGTTCTCTCTTGGTGTCTCTGGAAGATTGCGGCGGGAGAGAATTAATGACACGCAAGTGCAGCTTACCGATTCATTGGTGTTTACAGAAATAGAGCAAAGGTCCCTCGCGTGGATTGCGGATGTTGGTGCGATTTGGAAGGCCTCGAAGAGTGTAACGCTTTCAGTAGTGGGGCGGAACCTCCTACGTGCGAAAAACGGAGAACTTACCGGCGAGTACGCATCGTTCCGTCTTCCGTTTGAACTGTCGCTGGAAATGGGCATTGCCTACCAGTTCACTTCCACCATGAGAACTGCACTTGACGTAAGTACGGCGAAGTCAGGGGCTCTTGGAATTGAATGGAAACCAGGGTTCAGTATCGCCGCACGGAGCGGGGTCTACTTCAATGAAGCTGAATCGCCTTTTGCTTACGCACTCGGCTTTGGGGTGGGGTGGTCGTACATGTTTCTTGAGTTTGATGCAGCGTATCTCTACTTTCTGGACAAGAGCAACCGGGAGGGCACTGGCCCTCTTGCTTCGTTCGACGCGGGGTCAATCAAGAGCATCGACCTCAATCCTTATACGGCTGATCGTATTTCCCTTTCAGTAAAAGCAGTTCTGGGGAACGTTCGGGAGAGCCTCGCGAGCATTGAGTCGGTGGAACTGGCTGGCGGCATCTACCCCTCATCATCCGCTGCGCTCGCGTACCGGCCGATCGGGAAAGCCAGAATAAAGAACACTTCCTCCCGTCCGATTCAGGCGAAGGCCAGTTTCTTCATTGAGAAATACATGGATGCGCCGACGGAAAGTCAACCTGTGTATTTACAGCCCGGTGAGTCACAGGAGGTACCGTTGACTGCGGTCTTCAACGAACTTGTTCGCGGCGTACAAAAGATGACAGTGAAGGAGGGGACGGTCTACGTCAGTGCCCAACCCGCCGATGATTATGATGATCGATACCAGACCAGGATACTGCTGTATGGGAAAAACGATTGGGACGGTGATGTTCTGACCCTCCGGTACTTTGTTACGCCGGACGACCCGGCCGTCATTCGATACACGCGAGACATCCTGCTCGAACAGAGAGATTCTATCGATGCGGCGAGCCGGGATCTGGTGGCGTTCCGCAAGGCGCGTGTGCTCTTCAATGCATTTGCAGGCAAGCTTGTGTACGTCAGCGACCCGAAACAAAGCGCGGACTACGTACAGTATCCCTCGGAAACGCTGCAACTCCGTGGTGGTGACTGCGACGACATGACAGTCTGCTTTTCCTCGCTACTTAATAGTGTTGGCGTCTCGACCGCGTTCATCGACGTTATTCCACCGGAAGACTCGACGAGAAGTCACATCTATCTGTTATTCGACACCGGAGTTGATCCGAAGTTTGGAGGAGCAATATCCTCGAATCCTAAGCGATACATCATTCGAAAGAACAGCAAGGGTGTGGAAACAATATGGATTCCAGTAGAAACAACGGTGATTGCACGTGGCTTCGATGATGCATGGACGACCGGCGCACAGGAGTGGTTCGATGATGTGGAGATTGGATTGGGTTTGCTCAAGGGATGGGTGCGGATTGTTGACGTATATTAGCGCGTTGCGCAGAGAGGACTATATGAAAACCATAACCACAATGTTGTTACTTGTTTTATTCTTTCTGGCTTCCCAGGGTTTGTCTGAGGAGATCCTTGTACAGAAGATCCAGGGGGATGTAAGCGTCAGGCATGGCATGACAGAAACGTGGATAAAGGTCCGGGTGGGCGATGTGCTTCGGCCCGATGACACCATGAAAACAGGGAAGAAAGCTTCAGCTATCATTGTCACCCGGAGTGGTGAGGGGAATCCCGTCGGAAAGAAAATCATATTGCCCGAAGAAGTCATGCTTGACCTCTCGGACATCAGGGATCTGTCCCAGGAGGAATTGATGTTGAAGCTAACCATGGAAAAGGTCCGCGCTTCGTCCTATGAATGGAAGAACGCCGAGATGAATGTTTCGAACAATCCTGTGAAACACGGCCCGGACAAATCCCCGTCCGCGCCGGCCGAGTCCGACGATCTCCAGGTGGGGACGTTTCAGTGGAATGGGACGAGAGTGCTGTATGAGAACGGATTCTACCCCACGTGTGCCCTTAAGGCAATGGACGTGCTCCGTCGGTATCCTCTCTTGAAAGAGAGGTTTGAGAATCGGCTCCTTGTGGCAGAGGCACTGGAGAAGGCCAACCTCCGTGGAGAGGCGCTGAACGAGTACGTCAGTCTCTCCTCGGAACAACTAACACCCGATCAACAGGAGGTGGTGCGTTCGAGGATCGCACAGATGAAGAAACAGTCTGGGAGATAGTGTAGGATCGGACTACTAGAAACGGGGTGGCAGTGATGCCGCCCCGTTGCGTTTTTGCGACCGTCATCAGCACATCAATGGTCAGATTCGCCCAGTTCGGCAAGCCGTTCTTTCATTCGTTCAATCCTTCTCCGGTCGCTTGCAAGGGTAACCGGAAGGTGTACGGCCTCCCGGAACTCCTGCAAAGCATCCTCCTCGCGGTCCATGTCAAAATAGAGCATCCCGAGTTCGTGCTGGTGACGGATGATGTTTGGTGCAAGCCGGATTGCTTCCTTCAACGTCGTCTCGGCTTCCTCATACCCGCCATCGGGGAGGCTGCCGAGAAAAATGTTTGCGAACTGCTTTTCAATCCAGCTGATATTTCCAAGTGCACGATAGAAGGAGCCCAGGATTGAATACGCGATGTCATCCCCCCGATTCAACGCAATGGCCCTGTCCAGTTTCTCCTTGATCTCATGAGAGAGCTTAATCTTCGTCTTGCTTCCTTCGTACATGGCAATGTTGCCTAATGCTGCGGCCAGCCAGGTGTATCCAAATCCATTCACTGAATCGACTTGAATGGCACGTCGCGCGTAAGCTTCCGCCTTCCGATATAGTGGCTCTCGTTGATCCCGCGGCGTGATATCCCCAAGACACACATGGACTCTGGCAAGGCGCCAGAGGGTTTCAGCATTGTTGGGCATGATTGTTTGGAGCGAGTCATAAACCAGTATCGCGGCGGGATAGTCCAGACGCATGAAAGCTGCATCACCTGACTCCACTGCAGGAATGAGTTCCGGAGGCTTCAGAAGGGAGAGAAGCGTCAAAGAGAATGCAGGAATCATAAGCCGGCTTGTTTCGATTGTGTCAGAGGCCGC
>JAERML010000246.1 GCA_016844425.1 Bacteroidota bacterium | reverse complement strand
GCCGCTCATCTCTTCCATTCGCGATATTCCGGAGGATCAGGGCAAACAGGTCCGCGTGATCTGGTATCGCAGCATGTTTGATGCGCCGGGTGATTCCATTCGCATTACCACCTACGGTGTGTGGAGAAGAGTGGATGATCCTGGCACGCTGGCACCGCCTCACGGCATCGCAGCGGGGACAATTTTCTCCTTCAACGTGCATACTCTGGTGGTCAACGCAAATGAGTTGTGGGATTTCATTGCCACGATCCCGGCGGTGCAATTTGAGCAGTATGCGTATGTCGCACCGACGCTATATGATTCGACGCACGTCTATGGCATGCACTGGTCGGTGTTCAAAGTATCGGCACATGCCGACAATGGCGAGTTCTACTTTTCCGACCCAGATAGTGGGTATTCTGCAGATAACATCCCACCTTCGCCGCCAATGAATGTCAACGGCAGCTTTAATGGTGGGACGGTCCTGCTGGGATGGGATATCCCCCCCGACCCAGACTTGAGTCACTACATTGTACATCGTTCAACGGTGCAAAACTTCATACCCGATGCAACAACGGCAATTGGCTCGCCTCGGGTGAATTCGTTTGCCGACACATCCCCCGGTGGCTCGCCGGCAGTCTACTACCGTGTTGTCTCTCTCGATAGTGCGGGAAACCAGAGCACCTTCTCCGACGTTGTGAGTGTGCTGTTGACGGGAAGCGGCGGCAGCGATTTTGTTCCGGAGGTATTTGCATTGCACCAGAACTATCCAAACCCATTCAACCCGGAAACGATCATCAGTTACGATGTACCGGTTGCATCGCATGTCACGCTTTCGATTTTTGACGTCAATGGAAGAGAGGTACAGCGCCTCGCGAACGGGTTCGAGCAACCCGGCAGGTACTTCTTGACGTGGACGCCACGGACCGTGGCAAGCGGTATTTATTTGTGCAGGATGATTGCCGGCAGCGCTTCCTTCACACGAAAGCTTGTGATCATCAAATAGTACAATCCCGGTGTGTGGTTTGAGGCTTTCTTCTGGCCAGAGCCGTTGAGGCTCTGGCCAATTGTTAATGACAACGTGCTCCATCCTTTGACAATCAGCAGCATCGAATTCCCCACGACTCCCGTGACCTCTGTTCTCATTTACAACGCAAGCTGGTCCATGTTCGGCGGTGGGGAGAAGTACGTCTGCATGCTGGCAGATGTACTTTCACAGACAGGCATCCACGAAGTCTCCCTCCTTTCAGATAACCCCTCCATAACAAAGGACGCCCTTCGGCAGTATTTCAATCTTGATCTGGCGCGTGTTCACCTCCTGTCGGTCAGAACAGATGAGATCCGTGATTGCCTGGCGCGCGCAAATATT
Organism: Bacteroidota bacterium; assembly: GCA_016844425.1. The sequence goes on along the minus strand of JAERML010000246.1, from coordinate 2,281 downwards.
GCTGTTGTCGTTTCGAACTTCAAACCCTACGGCAATCGGGCGAAGAAGAACGTGTACGTGCTCCAGATTCCATACCCAAAAATCACTTCGCCCCGGGTGGCCGGCAAAGCGCTGCGCGGACACTGGAAGGAGGCCGGCAAAGACGTATTCCGGCAGCTGCTCCTGCGGGATGCCCGTTCCGCTGATCTTGTGCTCGTCTATTCCGACTTCGTCGGCAAGACATTGCACACCCACCATGGCATCACATCCGAAGTACTTTATCCGCCTATCGACGACTTCGGTGGGAAAGCAACCGTCAAAGAGCCTGTCATCCTGAGTGTTGGCCGGTTCTTCACCGGTCTCTATAACGACAAACGCTACGACGTCCTCATCGAGGCATTCAAGAAACTCCGGGAACAACTACCCAACACTTCCTGGCAGTACCGTCTGGTGGGGAGCTGCGCCGAGGACGAGGCCTCTCAGCGATACCTTGCAAAACTACGGAAGGCAGCCGAGGGTCATCCCATTTATTTCCATGTGAACAGTCCGTATGCGGACCTGCGCCGCCATTACCAGGAAGCCACGCTCTTCTGGCACGCCACGGGCTTTGGCATGGACGAAGCGCGGGAGCCCGAGCGGATGGAGCATTTTGGTATGTCAACGGTGGAGGCAATGTCCGCGGAATGCGTGCCAATCGTGATCAACCGCGGCGGACAAAAAGAGATTGTTTCTCATGGAGAATCCGGATATCTTTGGAACACGGTCGACGAGCTTGTGCAACTTACCGCTCAGGTGATCCAGAATCCGGCGATGATTGCCCGCGTGCGGCAGAATGTGCGGGCCCGCTTCACCGGGTTCGACCGGCAGCATTTTTCCGACAGGCTGCTCTCCCTCATGCGCCGCCTGACATAAGACATCCGGGACATTCAACTCCGATCCATCCGATATGCAAATCAACCCGCTCTCGAAGATTCTCGTTGGGAGGAGAGCAAAGCGATTCTTCCTGAGGCACCGCTTGCACCGTCTGGTGGATCCATTCAGCGATGGCATCATGAAGCTCGCGTACCTCTCGAGACTTTCCAAATGGTGCGCGGATCAGGGTACGCCGCAGTGGAACGACCGTAGCGATCCCGAGTACCGGGACTCAAAGCGCTACGACCTTTTCCGTCACGTCATGGAAAGGGAAGGCCTTCACCAGGGAATCGATTACCTGGAGTTCGGGGTTGGCCGGGGTCATTCCTTTGACTGGTGGGTCGAGCACAATACCAACTCCTCGTCGAAGTTCGTCGGTTTTGACACTTTCACCGGACTCCCCGAAAAGTGGGAGTATTTGAACGAAGGCGCGTATTCAGCGGAGGGGAAGTTCCCGGCAAAGAGTGATACTCGATGTTCCTTCGAGACCGGCCTGTTCCAGGAAACACTGGACCGCTTCCTCCAAACTTTTCCCTGCGACCGGCGGACGGTCGTGCATCTGGACGCAGATCTATACAGCTCGACCCTTTTCGTGCTCTCACGGATGGCACCAAAGCTGAAACCCGGGGACATCCTGTTCTTTGATGAATTTGGTGTTCCAACACATGAGTTCCGGGCATTCACCGATTTCGTGTGGGCGTACCGGATCACCTACAAACTCCTTGGCGCGGTCAACAACTACATGCAAGTCGCCATCAAGATTCTCTAATATCAATACTGTCCGTCCACATCACTTTCCCACAATGACAAAGCATAAAAAATCGGCACTGAAAAGAGAACAGCCTTCAATGTTCGCGTCCCTTTCTCCGACAAAACAGGATCTCCTGTGTGTCCTGTTCCTGTACGGCGTTACACTGTTTCTGTTTCTCTTTCGTGGGATCATTTTTGAGAACGGTGCGTTTGCGGCAGGTGGCGATACAGCTACGGCCGTGATTTTTGAGAAAGCCGGTAATCATATCGCAGCAACCGAGAAGATCGACCAGGTCTGGATGCCTTATTTTTTCAGCGGTATGCCCACGTTCGGCAATATGGCGTACATACCACATAATGTCAGTTACCTCCAGACTATTATCGTCAGGATTCTCAACCTCTTCTATCTGAACGGCACCTGGACGTGGCTCGTGGTCTACTCTTTCCTCAGCGGCGTGTTCATGTTTTTTCTCATGCGTGTAATGAAGTTCTCTCGCACTGCATCTCTTCTCGCCGCACTGACATTCATGCTGAGCCCGTACGCCATCGGGCTGGCATGGGAAGGACATGGTTCGAAGTTGATGGCGTTGAGCTATCTACCACTCGTGTTCATGTTGACCCACCTCCTGTTCGAACGTCG
>JAERML010000245.1 GCA_016844425.1 Bacteroidota bacterium | reverse complement strand
CGTAGGGGCGTAACATGCCCGCCCGCCAAATCGGTTCGGGCGGGTTTACGTCCCTACACCACTTCTATCAGGAGACATGATGCAAGGATGGGTTTCCGACCGTGATACTGGTGTCGTGTATCGGCAAGGTCCTATTCACATCTGGCTTTCTTCATAGGGAAGTCATCAAGGGTCATGCGGCTCCCGCGTGTCGTTCGTTCAATCAGGTATTCCCAGCGGCTGAGTATCGGAAATCAACCAGCAAATAGCAACCAGGAGTTCATCGTACTTGAATCTCCAGTCCTCATTCCTTATCATGAGTCCAACACATTATCTCAATGCACCGACTACTTCTACTCTCGTCTGTCTCGCTTCTCGCCGCCAGCACTTTCGTTGCCTACAGTTCCATCCCCCCATCGGTCCAAGAGCGAACAGCGACACTCCGCATTCTCCATTGGAACGATTTCCATACTCACAACGTGCCGTACGACGTTACTGTCACGGACTCCGTTTCGGGCAAGAAGGAAACATACAAGGTTGGAGGATCGGGGAACTTGCTTGGTTACCTTCATCAGTACGGGAAGAGAAAGGACGATGTTGCGGTATTGAATGCCGGAGACGATTTTCAGGGAACGCCAATCTCGAGAATGACCAGGGGCGGCAGGATCGAAGGAAGGCTAATCACCCTCACACCATCCACTCTTGAGGAGAACGGGCAATGAACGATCTGGGCAAAGCATTCAGTTTTCCGTTTAAGGACCCCTCGTGGGGATCCAAGTTTCTTCTTGGCGCTGTCTTCATGCTGTTGAGCATCGTGGTCGTCGGTATTTTCATTCTTGCCGGTTATTTTGTGCATGTTACGCAACGAGTTATGCGACGGGAAGCCAACCCGATGCCGGAATGGACGGACATTGGCGTGAAGCTCGTTCTGGGTTTCAAATTCTGCGTCGTCTATTTTGTCTATATCTTCCCAATCCTTCTCCTCTACATCCCATTTGTTGCCATCATGCTCCTCGGTACTTTCGCCGGAGAGAGCGAGACCGCTGGAGCCGCGGCGGGGCTATACAGTATCCTCATGGTAGTCCTGATCTTTCCGTATGCCCTTGCTCTCGCGCTTCTGACTCCTTCCATCACTTTTCGCTTTGCGGAACATGAGCGAATCAGCGATGGTCTGGATATCGGGGGTATATTCCGAACGTTCAAACAGAACTGGCAGAACCATACGATTGTTGCACTCATAGCGGTAGGGCTGCAGTCGTTTGCCGGGATCGGGATCATTCTGTTCTTCATCGGGATCTTCGTTACGGTATTCTACTCCTACCTCGTTTCCGCTCACATGTATGGATCGCTGTATCTTGAACAAGTTCAGGAAGGGGTACCGTCGTAGATGAGTTCGCAAGTCTGGAAGGTCCTTGCTGTGGGAATTGTCCTCAGTGTGGTGGGCATCAGGTGCAAGGATGACAGCAACCCAGGCGATATGGGGAGCCCTTCCAATATCGTGTTTCCCCCCAACAACGTCAGTTATGACCTGCACGTCCAGCCGTTGTTCGACCAGACATGCGCCCTCTCCGGCTGTCACGACCGCGGAACAAATCAAAGCCCGTTGAAACTCACATCGCATGGCGAGGCGGTTTTTCTCATCCCCGGCGTTGTGGTGCCCGGAAACCCGGAGAATAGCACACTGGTGTTGAGAATTGAAGGAAGGGTGAGCCAACGAATGCCACTCAACAGGAATCCGTTGAATGACAATCAGATCAATGGGATCAGAACATGGATTGTTGAAGGAGCCCAGAATAATTAGGGATAACGATTTTCACATCGCCGACCGCGGATCCTTCCCCCACAAAAGCTTTGCTCGCAACATATCATAATACGTCCGATCAACACGCTTTACGAGTCTGACGCAGTGCGCTGCCTTGCGGATGAGGACTTCCACCGGCCCTGTTAACTCCGCCTCTTCCTGCCCGTCTGCAGAGACCAGAACTTCATCCCTGTTTCCCGGGACGACGACGCGAATAACATCCGTGTCGGGAACGATGAGCGGACGCCCGCTGAGTGTGTGTGGTGCAATAGGCGTGACACCGATGACCCGGCTGACTGGCGTGACAATCGGGCCTCCATTGGACAGTGCATACGCGGTCGAGCCCGTCGGCGTGGAAATGATCAGTCCGTCGGCACGATAGGTTACCGCAAACGCACCATTGATGTGCATATCGATATCGATGACGCGAGAGGAGCGGGATTTTCCAACGACGATGTCATTCACGCCGAAAAGCACCCTGCCGGGGAGCGATGAGCTGGTGGCTTCAAGCACCAGCCTCTCCTCAACGACAAACTTCTTTTCCACGATATCCCCAATTGCTCTCGATAGTTCCTCCGGCGCAATCTCTGCCAGGAATCCCAACTTGCCAAGATTGACACCGAGGATCGGCGTCCCATCGGCTCCCACAAGCCGGGCAGCAGAGAGGATCGTTCCATCTCCTCCCAAGGCCACAACCATGTCTACTCCGCGCGCACACATATCACGCGTTGCGCTATGACGGTCGCGGAGTGCCTTGCCGGCATCTGCCAGCAACTCTACAATATCCCGATCAACGACGTACTCTACACCGGATCGGTCCAGCCTGGCAACAAGCAGAGCAACGGCCCCGCTCAGTTCAGGTTTGTCGAGATTGCCAATGATGCCGAATTTCATGTCGTCCCCTTTTCGTCCGGTGCCGGGGGAGGGTTCGGCTTGCCTGCCTCGTCAACATAGTTAAGCTTCAAATCCTGCAGCATGTTGGTAAGGAAGTGTTCCTCTTCCTGATTCAGGTTCCCTTTTGTCTTCTCCTTCATCATATCCAGGATGTCGATGGTCCCTTGCGCACCGGCAAGGTCCCGTTCCACCTTGTCGGTCATCGGATTCTTGATCTTACCCATCTGCGACATGGCAAGACCATGAAACATCAGCACAACCTGTGCGAATAAGATCTGGTTCTTTTCCTTTGCATCCATGCGTTCACCGTTTCGTGAGTAACTGTTTCCGTTGCAGTTCCCAGAGCTTTGCATACTTCACGAAGACATATCCCGCTGAGACCACCGACAGGATAAAACCGTGTATCCCATCAAGAAACCCGAGGCGAAGGAAGTACATCTTCACAAACAAGAATGATGGGCGGATCAACAGATCGGGAAGTGAGAACCGCTTCCCGGATGCGGCCATGTCTTCCGCTGCCAGAGAGGTGTAACGGTTGAACTTTGCAAAATAGTGCTGGAGATCCGGGTCGGTATAGTGC
>JAERML010000244.1 GCA_016844425.1 Bacteroidota bacterium | reverse complement strand
CTCCCGCCTGCGTCCTGAGAAACGGACTCCGATGGGCAGGCAGTTGGTTCAGGGAGCAGACTCTTTTCAATCAAAAATCGAAAATCGTAAATCGACAATTCGATTGTGTGAACATGTTGGGCCCTTAGCTCAGTTGGTTAGAGCAGCAGACTCATAATCTGCGGGTCGCTGGTTCGAGCCCAGCAGGGCCCACGAATGATTTTGGAATCTGCGGATCGCTGGTTCCCCGCCCGCCTGACCTTCTTGTTCTGGTTGGCGGTCGGGCGGGGAGCCCAGCAGGGCCCACAGTACTTCAGGAGAGCGAACACCTGATCTCTCTCCGGTAAAAAATACCGGAAAGAATTACCTACGCAGGTAATATCGTGACCTGGAACAAGACCGGCGGCGGCTCGCGACTGTTCTTTCTCACTAGTTTATGACCGGATTGGTCTTTTAGCTACTCGGCACGCATGTTGTGCCTCTGCCGTCAGATTCCAACCTTGGCGACATCACAGATTCACAAGTCCACAATTTAAGAAGGGAGCATTCATATGGGTCAACAACAACTTCTGTTAATCATTCTTGGCGTTATCATCGTTGGTATCGCCATTGCAGTCGGCTTGAGTTTGTTCAGCGCTCAAAGCGTCGCATCAAACAAAGATGCCATCATCAACGACCTGGGCAACCTCGCCGCTACGGCGTACCAGTTCAGAATTCGGCCAACCTCGATGGGCGGCGGCGGAAGTTCATACGTCGGCTTCACCATACCGTCGAAAATGTCATCGAACGATAACGGAATTTACACCACGACGGCCGTCGCAGCAGGCACAGTTTCCTTCAAGGCAGTGTCGTCCGTGACTGCGACGAACATCGTAACAGCTGACATCGACTCAGATGGCAAGCTGGGCACCTGGGTATATGCGGGTGAATTCAAGTAAGTCGGCTTATTTCTATACGTTGTATGCACACAAAGGCATCCCGCGAAAGCGGGATGCCTTTTTTTGTGCACGCGCAATTTTGCCCACACCCCGGTGGCCTGATAAGGATCCGGTAGTGGGCTATTTTCGATTTTCACCGCGGTCTTTTCCTGCTATTTGTTCCCCCGATTCGGTCTCTTTGGCACGACTCTTGACGTTGCCCCTGGATTGTAGTACATTTCTCGTGTTCACAAAGAAAGGGAGACTAGACATGTCCAAGTCAACACGCAATTCCGGCAAACCGTGGACACCACAAGGTGTTTCACAATTGGCGAATCTTGCCGCACACAATACGCCCACTCGCGTCATTGGTCTCAAACTTGGCCGTACGCCCGAAGCGATTTATGCGAAAGCAAGCCAAAAGGGAATAACGCTTAACCCGCACAATGTGCCCCCGTACGGCACGGCAAAGAAATAGGGTCAAGCTAGCTTCTGTTTACTAAAAGTCTGACCAAGCGTTCATAAAGGCGACACATTTCTTTTGTCCACACAAATTCCGCGGGCAATGCCAGTGTGAAAGCGTCAAGGACACCTAGCGCCTGTTTGTTGCCTCCGTTCGTCTTTTCCATCTACCACAGATCCTTTCTCTGGCTTGACAGAGTCTCCTAAATGTTGTATAATTTGAGCAGAATTCCAGGTGCATCGCTCGATATTCACGCTAAAATCTGGTAAGAGGATTTCATGGCTGAGTACAAAATTGAGGGTTTGACCGTCGCTGGCAAGCCGGTTTCCGGTTTGATCAACGCGGACAATCTCAAAGATGCCAAGCAAAAAGCTTCCTTGATGTCGACGGAGAAGAAGTTCAAGCTCGTGGGGGTGTTCGAACGCGTGACGTGGATGTATCGAGTACAAAAAGGGACCGAAAAACCGCTTGACGGTGAACAGAAGGCGTACACGAAGGAGGAGGTTAAGCAAGCCCTCGAGAAAATGGGTTATCGCGTCATCTACGTCCGCAAGAGACTATTCGGAAACAAGGCTCGCGCCGCGCCGGATGTGGAGATCATCACCTTCGTCCGCATGAGCGCCGATTTGATGAAGCAGAAGCTGCCGTTCAATGAGATCCTTATCCTTCTGATGAACGACATCACGAATCCTGCTCTCAAAGAGGCCGTCAAGGAAATCAACAGCGAGCTCAAGCAAGGCAAGGACAGCGAAAAAGTATTCTTGAAGCAAGCTGCTGTGTTTGGAAAGTTCACCGCAAACATGTTGGGCCTTGCCTCCAAGAGCGGTAATATGACCGAAATCTACGAGAGCACGGCGAAGTTCCTTGAACGCAATGCGCAGTTCAAGCGGAACCTGAAGAGCGCGCTCATCATGCCCTTGGTGACACTCTTTATCCTGTTTCTTGCCGTACTCTTCTACGTCGGCTACATCTTCCCGGCAACTGCCGAGATGTTTGAAAAGTTCAAGATTGACCTGCCGCCGATGACCAAGGGAACCCTGGTATTTAGCCGGTGGCTCACAGCCAACTTCGTGCCATTGATAATTGCGATCTTTGTCCCTATCGGTCTTTTCGGACGATTCATAACCACGGAGCGCGGCCAGTTTCTGTTGGATAAGACAATCATCAAGGTGCCGGTCGTAGGCCCGTTGCTCCACAAGACCGCGATCGAAATCTACTGCCGTGTGTTCTACGCCCTCTATAGCGGATCCGGAGAAAATATCGACGTTATCCGGATGGCTGCTGAAGCCTGCGGTAACAAATACATGGAGCACCAGATCAAGACTATCGCGATCCCGATGATGCTTGAGAAAGGAAAGGGCTTGACAGAAGCCTTCCAGGCAACCGGGGTCTTCACGGCGACCGCGATCTCGCGGTTCAACTCGGGTGCGGAGACCGGAACTGTGAAGAATACAGCGATGCAGCTTGCAGAGTACTACGAGAAGGAAACCACATACAAGCTGGCAAACGCTATCGAAGCAATTCAGCTTTTCGTATCTATGATCATCATGGTCGTGCTCATGGGGCTTACCCTTGTATCATCCGAAACAGCTACGATCCGTCCGAAAGCGCCCGGACAGATTATTCGTTATCTGATATACTACTTCGGTTTAAACTAGTGCCAATTCCATGAGCAGTCCATTCACTCCGTTTGCCTTTCAACCAGAATTGGTCTATATGACTCCTTTGCGTCTTGGCGACTTTGCGTGAGTATTCTTGAGATAGGTTCCAGCCGGGTTCAGTTTGCAGATCGGGACAATGTTGGATTGTTCACATCGGTATCATTCTTCTCACGCCCCTCCTATGTTCAGAGGCATTCATATCAGAGAAAGGAACTAACAGCATGTATGATACGCTTGTGTCTCCAGTGATTATCTGGGCGATAGTCGGAGTCATCCTCATCATCATCGAACTGATGAGCCTCACATTCGTCTTCGCATTCTTCGGAGTGGGCGCGTTGATCGTCTCGCTCACCACATGGGCCGGCATCACGCCCGGATTGAATAGCCAGCTTGCGGTCTTCTCTGTCTCTTCTCTGTTCATGCTGTTCGTGCTCAGAAAGACGGCGAAGAAGCTATTCTTCGGCAGTCACGATATAGCACCGGACTACAAAGGGGAAAAGGTCAAGGTGGTAAAAGCAATCTCTGTCGGTGGCGAAGGCGCCGTTTCTTACCGGGGATCGGAATGGATAGCCTTCAGCGACTCTGCCGAAACGATCCCCGAAGGGAGCACGGTCGAAATTGTTTCTTTAGACGGTATTCGGGCGAAAGTCAAATACATCGAACAGATTACCTAAAAGAAGGGAGTTATTATGGATCTATTTTTTCTTGTCCTCGCTGCGCTCGCAGTCCTCATGGTCATCACCGGCGTCCGTGTCGTTCCACAGCAAAGCGCATACGTCATAGAGCGGCTCGGCAAATTTCACGTCGCCCTACAGGCGGGAATCAGCTACATCGTTCCATTCATGGATAAAGTTGCCTATAAGCATACGCTGAAGGAACAGACGATCGATATACCGGAGCAGGTCTGCATCACCAGAGACAACGTGCAAGTCGGGGTCGACGGTGTGATTTTCGTGCAGGTGTTTGACCCGCAGATGGCGTCGTACGGCATCAGCAATTACATGTTTTCGATCATCCAGTTGTCACAGACGACGATGCGCAGCGAAGTCGGAAAGATCGACCTTGATAAGACATTTGAAGAACGGACCTTGATCAATTCGGCGATCGTCAGCGCGATCAATGAAGCCTCCCGCACATGGGGCGTAAAGATCCTTCGGTATGAGATTAAGAACATCGTCCCTCCGAAAACCGTCCTCATTGCGATGGAAAAACAAATGCAGGCGGAACGCGAGAAACGGGCGATCATCTTGCAGTCAGAAGGAGAAAAGCAGTCGGCCATCAACGTTGCCGAAGGGCAGAAACAGAAGGTCGTTCTCGAATCTGAAGCGGTCCGTCAGAAACAGATCAATGAAGCGGGCGGTCAGGCTGAAGCAATCCGTGCTGTTGCAAATGCAACGGCAGATGGCGTGAAAGCGGTCGCGGCAGCTGTTCAGTCCAATGGCGGAATGGTGGCAGTGCAATTGCGCGTCGCCGAAAAATTGGTGGAACAATTCGGTAATCTTGCGAAGCAGGGGACGACGTTGATACTGCCGGCGAACTTTGGCGATATTTCGTCTCTGATCGCTACCGCAATGAGTGTAGTGAAAAGTACAAAATAGACAGGCAAACGCGCTCAACGGTTCAATTTTTTGACGAAGAAGAACGCCAATTTTTTCTTTACGATTCTTCGCGTCCTTCCCCGCCCCGAACTCTTTTATTCGGGGCGGTTCGTTT
>JAERML010000243.1 GCA_016844425.1 Bacteroidota bacterium | reverse complement strand
ACAGAAGTGCATCCCGTAGGTGAAATACACATACAGGCGCCCCCCTTTTCGGAACATCACCTCGTTTCTCCTCGAACGTCCTCGATACGCGTGGCTGGCTGGATCCTTCTCACCAAGGTAAGCCTCGACCTCAACTATCCGTCCAATAAGAACTTGTTTTCCTCTACGTCGACACAGATACTTGCCAAGGAGGTCTCGTGCAATGTTGAGTGTGGGGCGGAGATAGAAATTTCTCGGCAGTTTCTTCAGCCGAAGGAGAGATGGCGTGGACATGTTTGATGCTTGGTGATGCGCGCGGGACTACTTCAGCTTCTGCGCAAACGAGGCTGCGATGCGGTCAACCTCTTCTGCGGAGAGCCCGGTGCCGAACGCCGATTGTGATTGTTGGGGGGGAGGTTCCTGCTTCTTCCAGACCGGTGTATTTCCGGCCTTCAGCACTATTCGCTTGTCGATCTCGTCCATCCAGGAGGTCGGCAGCATCGCTGCGCTGCCTGCATGTGCTCCGGTTGCTGGAATAGGAGAAGGGGACTCAGGGTTGATGGGATGCGTCTCGAATGCCAGCCGCTTAACATTGATAAGGTGTCTGGCTGTAATATTATCAGAGATGATCGAGCCGCCCAACGTGCCGGGGCCGAGTGTCATGGATGGTTCGAGTCCGTTTGTGTAGCCGATGGCGCCAAGGGCTGCCTGCGTGTTCACGAGAATCCGGAAGGCAGGCTTCTCGAGCGCAAACTTCATAATGATGTCATCATCCTTCGAGTGGATGACCAGCGTATGGCCGATCCCTCCGAATTCCAGAAGTTCGATGCACCGATGACAGGCATCCCGCCATCCATCCTCCGTGTAGAAGGAGAGGACAGGTGAGAGCTTTTCACGTGAGAGTGGATAGTCCCGTCCAACGCCCTGCAGCTCGGCAATCAGGACTGTGGTGGTCGATGGGACTGCGATTCCTGCCTTCTGAGAGATGAACATGGGAGATTTTCCCACAACTTCAGGGTTGATGGCACCCCGCTGGTCGAACATCAATCGTGCGAGCTTCTCCTTCTCCTCTCCAGCTACAAAGTAGGCGCCCCGTCGTTTGCACTCCTCGACGACCAACTGTTTGACGGGCGCATCGCAGACAAGTGCAGATTCTGCTGAGCAGAGCGTTCCGTAATCGAATTGCTTTCCGGAGATGATGTCAGCCACGGCCTTGCTGATGTTTGCGGTGCGTTCAATGAATGCCGGGACGTTCCCCGACCCCACGCCGTAGGCCGGCTTGCCGGAACTGTACGCTGCGCGCACCATCGGGTTGCTGCCGGTGGCGAGAATAACCGCCGTCAGTTTGTGGCGCATAAGCTCGTTTGTCCCCTCAATGGTCGGAGTGGAAAGGCATGCCATGAGGTGCTTGGGATCCCCGGCCTTCTCCGCAGCGTCCCGGATAACGTTCATGGCTTCATTCGTGCATTTCACGGCACGTGGGTGAGGGCTCGCGACGCAGGCGTTCCTTGCTTTAACAGAAATAATCGCCTTGAACATCACCGTTGACGTTGGATTGGTGGAGGGAATGAGTGCTGCCACAACACCCATCGGTTCTGCGATCGTCAACACTCTCTTCTCTTTGTCCTCTGCAATTACCCCGACAGTCTTCAGATCCTTGATCGATTCCCACACTCTGCGGGTGGCGAACTCATTCTTCTTCTGTTTATCCTCCGGCTTACCGAACCCGGTCTCTTCGGAAGCCAGTCGCCCGAGGCGCGCAGCCTCCGCATATCCCGCGTCGGCCATTGCCTTGACGATCCGGTCTACCTGCTCCTGGGAATAGTTGCGGAACTCGAGTTGGGCGGCTTTTGCCTTCTGTAGTAGATCCCGGACTTCTTGAATCGATTGGAGGTCGTTGTCGAGGGGCATAGTTTATCTCATTGTAAGTCAACTGAAAGTATATGCTTGTGTGCTTCTTGCCAACTCATCCCCCATCCCCCTTCTCTTTGCGAAAGAGAAGGGGGTTGAGTTCACAGATTTATTCTTAACTCCCGCAATACTCGTTTAAGGTTCTGTTCAACGTCTTCGTTCTTAAAACGGACAACTTTCATTCCCAAGTCGCTGATCACGGATGGGCGTAGCTTGTCTGGCCCTTTTGTGTGCTCATGTATCTTGCCATCAATCTCCACTATCAGCCTTGCCTCGGCACAGTAGAAGTCTGCCACATAGAACGTCTCCTTTCCAAAATGGTCATAAAAGATGGGATGCTGTCGAAGGAACTTCTTCCTGATGAATCTTCTGTTGCGAACGGCCTCCCAAAAGATGATCTCACCCTTGGTTTGCTTTTGTCGCAGCTCTCTCGCGATGACCTTGGCAACGGCAATAAGTTGTGGAGATCTCGTAAGGCTCATGCCTAATTCACCACTTCTCTTCTTCAGGCAAGTTTACAGCGTTTTGTCCTCGGACCACAACGTTAATCCGGTAGTCTCTTCGAACCCTCGCACGAGCTCAGGCCCTTCGAACTCATCTATCGTAACCTCACCTGCAAAGACTGGTGTCTCGCCGGGAAGAAGATGTCCGCCTTTGCTGTTTCCATTCTCATCGGACAGGACAACATGAACATGCGCAAACGGCTTCCCATCCCTGATACTGATATTACCGTACAGGCTGAGGATTTCCATTGCCTCATTGAATACGATGTCGGAGTACTTCATCGACTTCTGGTCGTAGTAGGCAAGCTTGGCGCTTTGTACTGCGCCCATCCCCATCACACGTCCCATCCTGATGCCGTTCTCTTGCACGATGCGAGTGATGCTGTTGTAGAGGTCAGCACCTTTTTTGATCTGGCCGATAATTGTGCGTTTCGTTGAATAGTTGGGCATAACTTGGTCATCAGGAAATAGCCCCGACCTTTAGAGCTTGTGTTAGAATCGCAGAACTCATCCCCCAGCCCCTTGCATCATCAGCACCTAAGAAAACAAACTCGGCTGGTTCTCTCTTGTAGGAACGACGTTCATATGCTTGTATGCCAGCTTCGTTGCCTCACGCCCTCGCGGAGTCCGCTTGATGAACCCTTCCTGAATCAGATATGGCTCGTATACCTCTTCGATCGTCCCCGGTTCCTCTCCGACTGCAATAGCCACTGTGTTGATTCCCACCGGTCCGCCGTTGTACTTCTCGATGATGCAATGCAGTATGCGCTTGTCCATGTCGTCGAGTCCATGCTCATCGACTTCAAGGGCGGTAAGAGCATGTTGTGCGACTTCATGAGAGATGACACCGTTGAATTTCTTGAGCTTTGGGTCA
>JAERML010000044.1:15527-17052 GCA_016844425.1 Bacteroidota bacterium | reverse complement strand
CCTGATCTGGTTGTGATCACAGACGTCTGTTTGTGCGAATACACCTCCCATGGACATTGCGGGATTGTTCGTGGGAGTGAAATCGTCAACGACGAATCTGTGGAGCTGCTGACGCGTGAAGCGTTGTCTCATGCGCAGGCTGGAGCGGACATCATCGCCCCATCCGATATGTTCGACGGACGGGTGGCTGCCATACGGGGAATCCTCGACGAGCACAAATTCCATAGCATCCCGATCATGTCGTATGCAGCAAAGTATGCCTCGGGTTTCTACGGCCCGTTCCGGGAGGCGGCGGAGAGCACGCCGAAGTTCGGCGACCGCCGCTCGCATCAAATGGACCCGGCAAACGCGAATGAAGCCCTGAGGGAGGTTGAGCAGGACATCAAGGAAGGTGCAGATATCGTGATGGTCAAGCCAGCACTTCCGTATCTCGATGTGCTGTATCGGGTAAAGGAACGGTTTGGGATGCCTACGGCAGCGTACAATGTAAGCGGGGAGTACTCAATGGTGAAAGCAGCGGCTTCGAAGGGATGGATTGACGAGGAGAGAGTGATGATGGAACTCCTCACCGGTATCAAGCGGGCAGGAGCGGACATGATCCTTACGTACTTTGCGAAGGATGCCGCGCGATATTTGGCCTCTCACAGGTAATCAAGAATGACAACACAGCGATCTGATGCACTCTTCGAGCAAGCGAAGCGACGAATTCCGGGTGGCGTGAATTCCCCCGTCCGTGCATTCAAGTCGGTGGGACGCAATCCGGTGTTCATCCAACGTGCCGCCGGCTCGAAGATCTGGGACGTGGATGGCAACGAATACATCGACTATGTGGGATCATGGGGTCCGATGATTCTGGGACACGCGCACCCTCGTGTTGTCGAAGCGCTCAGGCGTGCAATCAAGGACGGAACCAGTTTCGGTGCACCGACAGAACTTGAAATCAATGTTGCCGAATTGATCTGTGCTATGGTTCCCTCCATCGAAATGGTCCGGATGGTGAACTCCGGCACAGAGGCGACCATGAGCGCTATCAGGCTGGCCCGTGCGTTCACCAACCGGGAAAAAATTATCAAGTTTGAAGGATGCTACCACGGACACGGGGACTCGTTTCTGATCAAGGCGGGCTCAGGGGCCATGACGTTGAACGTCCCTGATAGTCCCGGTGTGACGGCTGGAGTAGCGGCAGGGACGTTGAACGCAACGTACAACGATCTCGGATCTGTCGGGGCGCTTGTGGCGCAGAATCCGGGTCAGGTTGCAGCGATCATTGTTGAGCCGGTTGTTGGTAACATGGGCTGTGTGCCGCCACAGCCCGGGTTCCTCGAAGGGCTTCGGGCTCTGTGCACGAAGGAAGGCATTCTTCTCATCTTTGACGAGGTGATGACAGGATTCCGTCTCGCCCGGGGTGGAGCGCAGGAGCAATTCAATATTCGCCCCGATCTCACAACGTTGGGGAAAATCATCGGCGGTGGACTTCCGGTGGGGGCGTACGGCGGTAAGCGGGAGATCATGGAAATGGTTGCCC
>JAERML010000044.1:0-15507 GCA_016844425.1 Bacteroidota bacterium | reverse complement strand
CATGGAAATGGTTGCACCGAGAGGCCCCATGTATCAAGCGGGAACGCTTTCCGGAAACCCGCTGGCAATGACTGCGGGATATGAGACGCTTCGTATTCTGCAGGAAGAGAAGGATTTCTACGTGGAGTTGGAACAGAAGGCCAGCCGTCTTGCGGATGGGATCCGTGATGCGATCAAAGGATTAGGACTTTCGCTGGTTCAGAATCGCGTTGGCTCAATGTCGACGCTCTTTTTTACAGACAAGCCGGTCACAGCGTATCCGAGCGCTGTAGTCTCGAACACCACCCGGTTTGCATCGTACTTTCGGGAAATGCTTCGACAGAGGGTTTACATTGCCCCATCCCAATTTGAAGCGGGGTTCATTTCAATAGCACATACTGATGCGGACATTGACAGGACGCTGGAGGCCAATGAGGAAGCGCTCCGATTGGCATTTGCCTCCTGAGATCCACCCGTTCCCGAAAACGAAAAAGCCGGCTCGCGCCGGCTTTTTCATTCTGCAATTCCCACAGGCTGTTCTAGTTGAACTCCATGATCCGGAAGCTCTCCCACCAATTGGTGATTGCATAGGACGGGAGATAGAAACCGGGGTAAAACGGTGGACGAATAGTTGGATCGGCAAGTCGTTCATCGTACCGATAGCGCTTGTAATACCCGGTCAGGAGCGTGGACCCGCTGAACGTACCTACCGCACCACGCCGTTCCTGAACGATCGAACCCAGAAGCTTTAGTTCTCCCCTCGGTGTGCCGCTGTTGTAGTTCTCTGCTCTGAAAGAGCCCGTACGAGTGAAGACGCTGCCATGTATCTCACAGTGGGTTCGGTTTGCCGTGTTGTCTGCAACCACTACATCTCGTTCAGCAACGAGGCCCAACATATCATCGCTTGTCGAAAAACGGGGGTTCCGCTCGTACACAACGTCGTTCTGAATATAGACGTCGGTGAGTGAAGCGATGGAGAGCTTTCCATCCAGCGTTCCCTGCACGTTCACGCGGCCCGTCCCATACATAACTCCGTTGAAGGTCGCATCACTAAGTGAAACGGAATCCACGATCGGCCCCGCCTGCGTCGTCCGGACATATGCCATGCCATCGTCGTTAGCTCCGCTGCCGGCTGACAACGTTACCCAGATATCCGTTGTATATCGCCGCCCACCAGATATGGAAGCCTGGTCCAGGTCGGACAAGTTAGTGGGGAAGGGGATTCTTGCAACGCCAGATTCAAAGCCGTTCTTCAGAATGGCGTAGTTGGGCGATGTTCCAAGTCGCGGACTGAAGTTCCGGGCGGTAGTGACCTTCTCCATGAACACCGGACGCCCGTTGACCTTCAGGTAGTCGTTCGAGTGTACACGTCCCCACACGGTGTCACCGGTAATCCAATTGATGTTTCCTTCAATGTTCGTCATCCACGCGTAGAGGGAAAAACTATTGAGCTTGTTCTTGTCAAAGAAGACTTCCACCGTATCGTAGAGGGTCCGCTCGGTCGAGGTCGGATCGGAGACTGGGTACGAAGAGACGCTCCGCAAGCGAAGCTGGGTGACGCTAAAGTCGGCCATTTCTACAGTGAAGCTTCCTCGAAGGGTGTTGGTGTTCAGCGTCTGTGTCACGCTGCCCGATAGCCAGGAAGTGTCGGCATAGAATTTTGCCAGACCCACGTTTGCTCCAATGGTAGCGAGGTTGTGCGCTGCTGCATCATCGTGGTACCTTGCCATGTTGCCAACAGCCCTCGTGGACATACTGTTGAGATTGAGCCCGATGTATGTGAGGATGAAGCTGAACCCAACCACCAGAATAATTGCTGCTTTGCCGCCCATGATGCTTTCCTTCCTCGGTTATGGTTATCGTCTCGAATTCTGTGATGCCAGTCGGGTTTGCTGCCACAGCGAACTGGAAAACAGCGCATCTCGTTCCCCTTCGCCAACTTCCGATGCGTGGCGCATGATGGCATAAGGGTTTTGGACTTCCATGGTCACTTCTACAACAAAGATCTCGCTCAAGCGATCGGCAGCAACAGGTGTTGTCAGTTCCTCGCCCCCGATAGTCAGATACCGGAGCTTGAAGATGGTTACCACACCTATCTCGCTTACACCCCCCCCATTAACCCTTCGGTGGAGATATCGGTCCAGTTCGTTTTGGGTTCTGTTCAGCTCGGAAGTTGGTCCGACGTAGTACCTCACCTGGTCAATCAAGCCGCCGTCCCTGCCGAGATCGGAAAGGAAGGTGATATCTGATGAATCAGCAGCAATGATGGATGCCTGGGTCTGCGGAATGCCAAATCCCATGTTGCGGAATTCACCCTCCACCATTTGTGCTGTGGTAATGAGCATCTCCTGAACGAGCATGTCTCCGTTGTAAACGGAGTGGTTCTCGCTGGCCATATCGTTGGCGTTCAGAATGATCATGAGGATCGTTCCACCAAGGACGATCGAGTAGATGATATCCATTATTGCTGCCATACACGAATCCCCTGCTATGAATTCAAGAAATCAAGCAATCAGTCAAAGTGAAAATACCCGACCACGAACGACATGTTCAACGTGTCCAGGTCGTCAGTTGTGCGAGCCGGAGGATATGTACGCCACGTCTTCAGGTCCATTCGTTTCAGAAACGTTCTTGCCGAGGAGCTGGTCTCAACGCTTGTTTCGCTCACATAGTACACGTTGAATGTCGTACGGTAGCGCCGCCCGGTGCCGCCCGCCTCCTTCTCGAAGGAGAAGCCTTTGAAGTCGTCAAAGTCGTTGAACTTGTAGAGACTATCTTCATCTGCACCGTCTGGCCCGAGCGATCCCGATGCGGTGAGAGCAGTGGGGTTATTGATCGCGATCGAAGATGAGTCGGTAATTTCATCGAACGAAAGACCCTGCGCTACCTCGAGATACGATGTGGTAATGGTGGTGGCGAGAATGCCATCCTGCCCCGACGATATGTCGGCGCCTGTCATCGCCAGCGTCCCATAGAAATTCATCAGCACCGTCGAGAGGAACACGAAGGCTGCCAGGGTGAGCATTGTTTGACCGGTCGTCATTTGAACTCCAAGCTATCGACAGTTGGGGGGAGTTGGTGAACTATACTTCAGGGAAAACCACAAGCTCCTGCAAAACGATAGAATCCTTCGCTGCTCACAACGAACGAAGAGAGTGCCAGAATGATCACCTTGGAATACCGCTGATTGCGCAACGGAAGCGCGGGGTTCCCATCGGCCATTGGTACATTCCGCCCTACAGGGTTACAATTTGACACCCTAAAAGGGGTCAATATTCACCAGGTGCAAGTTCACGCTCCGCTGCAGCCCCGTGAGCTGCCGGTTTGATTGGCCCTACTTTTTGCTTGTGTGTGCGATGTCATTCATGAGTTCCAGGATCTCCTGAACTGAGGTCATTTTACTCAAAGCATCTTCAGAACTGAACGACGCCAAAGAGATGCCAGAAAGCCTCCACGCATGGTGCTTGCAGTTCAAGGAAATGAGGGCGAGGGAAGGGGTGGTTCGCAGAAGATTCTACAAATGAGGAACGGCGCGGTGAAATCCACCGCACGACGAAGAAGAGTAGTAACAATAAAGCTCGGAGACCTTGCAGAGGTGAGTCCGCGAGAAGCCTCCCAGCCCGTGAGCTCGTTGTGCTATGCAGCTCGGAGAGCCGTGAGTATGTTCAACCGTGCAGCACGCACTGCCTGGAAGAATCCCCCGATAATCCCCATGGCCAAGGAGAAAACGAGAGACGCGGCGACAATCATTGGAGAAAGAGAAAAACTGAAGGCGAGCTCGGCAAAGGTGCCGAAGTTGACCGTTGAGATGGTGAAGAACTGCAACCCGGAGGCAAGCACCAACCCCACGAGCCAGCCGACAAGAGAAAGGAAGATGGACTCCAGCAAAAATGTGAAGAGGACGCTGGACCGTTGAAATCCGAGTGCCCGCAACGTACCAATCTCGACAGTTCTGTTGGCGACAGCAGCGTACATCGTAATTACCGCGCCAACGATTGCCCCGAGACTGAAGCCGATGGTAATAAAAATGCCGAGCACGCGAATGAAAATTGCCATGAAACGTGATTGCCGCTCATAATATTCCTTCTCCCGTTCAGTCTTGACGGTCTGAAGCCGGTTGTCTGCATCCATTGTGGAGCGGAGCGCGTCATACTCACCGCGTTCCTTGAGCTTCACTGTGACTGACGAGAACGCGCCCAGTCGGTTGAAGGCCTGCATCAATTGGTCGACGTCTCCCCATACCTCGGACTCGAATCCCGTCCCCTCAGCTTCAAACACCCCCACTATGGTCCAAAGGTCTCCGCCGAACTTGATGGTCTGGCCGAGCTGTGCTCCCTGGAAACGCTTGCTAATGTTGTTGCCTACGATAACCTCCCGCGAGCCTGAAGAGAACATCCGCCCGTTGGTGAGACGTACAACGGGCCGAAGCGCTTGAGCCTGGGGTGTCACCCCTCGGACCGTTACGTTTCCCATGTCATTGGTGGCGATCTTGTTCAGGTTGATGATGACGACAACTTCGGTTGTCATAAGCGGCTTGCCATCAGCTCCGGTGGCGATTTGAGGGAGGGTACGAATGGTATTCGCAAGGTCACGGTCGATCCCGCTCGACAGTTCATTCTCAGATCCCTTGCGAAGCATGATCACGTTATCGTCTGAGCCCGTTGCCACAAGGGTTTTCTCTATCCCGTAGGCCAGCATCAATACGGCCGAAAAAACAAAGACGACCAGGGCAATCCCCAGGACGGTCAACGCGGCGGTGAGCTTCCTGGTGAACAGGTTTCTGATGCTGTAGGTTAAAGGAATTCTCATGGTCAGTACCGTTGCATGATGAAAAAACCCAATTCAGAGCTAGCCTATCTGCCGCAAACCGTCAACAACCTTCATTGAGGCTGCCCGCCAGACAGGGAAGAGTGCTGCGATGATCCCTACGATGAGTGACGAAAGACCCGAAAGAACAAGCGTCATCGGTTTCAGATCGAAGATAGGGAACCAGCCTGATGGGATGCTCGCCCCAATGGCAGTCACCATCGGGAACGACAGGGCTATACCGATGGCTCCACCAAGCATCGAGATGCATAGCGACTCGCCTGCGATTAGGCCCACAATATGCCCGGTGGTGAAGCCGAGGGTCTTTAGCACGGCATATTCTCTAATGCGCTCGCGGGCAGTCATCACCATGGTGTTGGCAAGAACGAGGAGAATGACACCTATGATGACGAACGACACGAAGTTCATTGCAGTAATAATGGCACCAGACATGGAGACGAAGCTCTGCTGGAACGCGGCCTCTGTTTCCGTCTTGGTTTCGGCCCGTGAATTGGCAAATAGGGCGTCAATAGTCTGCGAGATTGTTGCCGCCTTACCCGGCTCATTGATGGTAATGATGTACCAGCCGACATCACCTGCACGGTCCGGTTGCTCCTGCCGGAGCCGTTCATCAATGTATTGCCAGTGGAAGAGCATCTGGGTTGCGTCGATTCGTTCATCGCGGGGCTTGTAGATTCCCCGGATGACGAATTCGTACTTTCCCGGATAGATGTCCCCTTCAATCGGCATCACGTCGCCGATCTTCAGGTTGTAGTCCCGGGCTGTCTTCTCGCCAATGATACATGCATTTCGTTCCTTCTTAAAGATCGCGAGTTGATCAGGCTCCACGACGAACTCAGGGTAGCCGTCGAAGAATGTCTCCGCATCGACGGCCAGACGGGCGAAGAACTGATTCTGGTCGATATATACGCCCTGGAACCAATTGGCAAACGTTACTTTGGAGACTCCCGGGATGCGACCGATCTGGTCACGGTAGGCGTATGGCAGAGGGAAGATGAATGAGACTGCATGCCGGGTAATTAGCCGGTTGTTGGCAGAGGCATCGACACCGGCATGCCATGCATCTACCACAGTTCGCAGGACACCGAAGAACATAACCGCCATGGCGATACCCAGCACAGTCAGAGCGCTCCGCAGCTTGTGCCGGCTTACGTTACGTAAGATCAGTTTGAGGATTCTCATGGCAACGTTGTTGAATAGTGGAGACTCAGGCAGTGAGCTCGCCTTTGTCAAGATGCATGATTTTGTGAGCCTTCTCCGCTGCCCGCGGATCATGCGTCACCATTACAATTGTCTTCTTGTACTCCTTGTTCAGGCGGTCGAGCAATACCATCACTTCTTCTGCCGATTTCTTATCCAGGTCGCCCGTCGGTTCATCGGCAACAAGGATCGTTGGGTCGGTGACGATCGCGCGGGCGATGGCAACGCGCTGCTCCTGCCCGCCGGAGAGTTGCTTCGGGTAGTGATCCATACGATCTCCCAAACCAACGAGCTTGAGTCCCGCCTCCACGTGATCGCGTTTCTCTTTCTTGGAGAGATTCGTGAGAAGAAGAGGGAGTTCCACGTTTTCATAAGCTGTCAGAACAGGGAGGAGGTTATAGAACTGGAATATGAAGCCCACGTGCCTTGCTCTCCATTTGGCCATCGCGGGCTCACTCAGGGAGCCGAGATCGGTGCCGCCTATGAGGATGTGGCCCGCTGTCGGGCGATCAATTCCGGCAATGAGGTTCAAGAGAGTCGTCTTGCCCGAACCGGACGGCCCCATCAATGCGAGGAATTCACCCTCCGGTACCGACAATGAGATGTCGGTGAGGACCGGAATACGTTGGCGGTCGCGTCGGTATTCCTTCGAGACATTTCTCACGTGAATAAGTTGATGATTGGCTTCAGCCATCAGCGTCTCCGTTGCTAGTGCTCAATAGGTTGTCGATACCTGGGTGTAGACTTCATTTCTTCGGAACGATGCGTGATCCAGTTGAAAGTGTCTCGTCGGGGCGCAGGACCACAATGTCGCCCTGCACAATGCCTTCGCGGATTTCTATTCTGGTACCGATGCGGTTACCAATCTTTACGGGGACCTCGGTGAGACGATCCTCGCGGACGAGAAAAACCACTTCCGCACCACCCCGCGAGACCACAGCACTCGCGGGAACTGTAACCTGGGGAGGTGAATCGGTGTCAGCCCCTTCGATTTCCCTGGAGAGAAACGTGACTTTGGCGCTCATCTCGGGTAGGACGCGATCGTCACGTTCTTTGAACTTCACTTTTGTCAGAACTGTCGCCTTGGCTCTGTCAGCTGTGGGGACGATCTTGCTCACAACGCCCTGGTACCGTTTTTCAGGGTACGCGTCGAGGACAATTTCGCATGGCTGTCCTGGCTTGACGCGCGTGATGTTGGATTCGGAAACGTCGGCTTCGACCTCCAGAGAGTTCATGTCCGCCATGGTTACCACGGCACCGCGGGAGTTTGATGCCGCGCCAAAGGGGGCCACAACTTCACCGACGTCTGCATTCTTTGTCAGGACCGTTCCATCGAACGGGGCCCGAATCCGGGTGTTCTCCAGAGACACTTCAGCCGATCTGACGGATGCCTCCGCCGAACGAATGGAGGCCTTCACCCGCCGATAGCGAGCCATCGCCGCATCGAGTTCAGCCTTTGAAGTAAGTCCGGATTTGTACATCGTCTGCTGACGTTCAAGAGTGAGTTCAGCATCCTCGAGATCTGCTTTTGCGAGATCAAAATCCGCGTTTGTCTTCTCTAGCGCCGCGGTCACATCCTGATCCTCGAGCCGGGCAATGACCTGGTTTTTTTTCACACGGTCACCCTCTTCCACGGCCAGGTAGACGAGTCGTCCCGCTCCTTTCGAAGCAACCGCAGCCTTCTGCTGCGCCACCACATAGCCGCTGGCGCTGAGCACGGCATTTGCCTGTGAAGGAAATGTAAGAGTGGCAGCGGTCAGTTCAACTTCCTTTCCTGCGGTCAGGTCGTTTCTCAAGACGAAGTATCCTCCGGCAAGGAGGACGAGAAGGCCACCTGCTATCAGGACTTTCACCCTTAAACTCGTCCCGCCTCCCCCTTCACGTTTCTCGTGACTGATCCGGAGTGCAGAGAGATCGGCCTTTTCTGTTTCAGTACTCATATGTCGTGTTTGAAGGTATCCGGGTCAATTGGCGTTTCGGCAGCACACTAAGATACAAAGAAATACTTCATCTCTCAAGATTCACGTCGTTGAGCGCGATGCAGAATCCTCTGTCGTCTGCACGCCAATATACGGAGGCAACACGTGGGAGATGCGGGCAAATAGGTAAATGGCGGCTGACTATCGGTGAACGGTGACCGGCGAGTAGATGAGGAGAGGGGAATTCCCTCAGTTGGACGAAGATGCGAAAAGACCAAACTCAGCGTCTTGCGTCACGGTTCCTGGGGTTGCAGAGATTTCTCGTATAACCATTCGATGTACGGCAATTTGACAATGGTGCGAATGCTGATTGGTCGTCGCGGTCTGCTCGGATTTCCAAATCCAATGCCCCTCCCCTTTTTGGCGTCTTTGTCGATCTCCGGTGGTTTGTAGTCGGGGGAGTTGTACCTCGGCTCCCACTCATCCCGCGAGACGATAAGCGTTGCCCCATCGGGATGCTCTTTGGACGGAGGGTAGGAGTAGAAGGAATACAATTCGATCCACAAAGCGAACACGAACCAGATGAGCACACCTAAAGCAGCAAGGCCTATGAAGGCGAGGAGCTTTTTCATCGAGTTAGTCCTAAATCAGTGATCGTGCCAAGTATGCCTCTGAAACTGTTCCAATGTCGACAATTTCCGAGGCAAGTTCAAGAAGCGATGTTGATCATCTGTGGGTCGTTGCGTCCTCCTTCCAGTAGCGAGCCGTCCTGGTTACACCGGCAGTCAGGATTACCTCAGTATGATATTTCCCCCAGCAATCAATGTGACGTTCGAAGATTTCCTTCCTCTTCCGTGGATAGCGGAGGATATAGTCCAGGGCCTCGCCGAGTTTCTCAAATGCAGCAGCATCGCGAAGGTCAACCAGCCACTTGCCCTTCAATGCACGGACGCTCCGCTCTATGGGTCGGCGGCTGCGCTGCTTGGGGATGCAAAGAAAATCAACAATGGAGTAGACGTAGTGCATTACTGAACGAGCGGAGCTGTCGCGAATAAGGCAGAAGCTGTCCGGTGCATGCAGGAGAAGTTTGCGGACAGCAAGGTCGTCAACGATAAAAAGGTGTTCCTGGGGTGGCAACGCGCCAGCCCAATTCCGTGTTGAAAATTTCTGTCGTTTCTCTTTGGCATCAATGCGGATTGCCCGTCGGGGGAGATGGAAGTCGATAGCGGTGTGGCTGGCCGTCTGGTCGACGAAATCCTCGTGACGAGCGGCGAGAAGCATCTTGATGTCTTGCTCGAACATCGGGAGCTCTCCTTTGGGAAACATGAGTAAGATCGGATGCTCTGTGCAGAAACAAAACGGGCTACCTCCTTGAGAAGATAGCCCTCTATGAATACGCGGGATGCCCGCCCTATTTTCCGAAAGCCATATAGCTTCCCCAGGCAGCGTTCACCTTGCTGTCTCCCCAGGTTTTCACCTTGATAACACAGCCGAGCTTGGTGACTTTTTCGGGCGCGATATGGACCCTGACGCTTCCGTCTGCCCCGGGCGTGGCCTCGTAGCCCGTAAGGCTAACAACAACTTTTGGAATATCAGCGAATGGCTTTTCGAAAGTGATGAACTCGATATGTGCACGGTCGCCAGTTCCTTGTGCAAGAGACCAGCCATCACTGCTGATTGATGCCGCGAAATCGCCTTTCTGGATGTTTTGTGCAAAAGCGATACCGGAGACCATCATCAGCACTGCGAAGATCGTTGCAGACTTTTTCATGGAACCTCCTGGGTTTGGTCGACGATGAAAGAGCTGTCCGTGGCAGGATAGTTCTCGCAACACCGTTCGTCACTGCCATTGCCGGCAACCTCCCTGACAAGATATGACATTCGACTGGAAAGACAATACACTCCACAATTCGGTGGCGTCTCACTTTGATTCCGCTATGCACAACTGTCACCTTGAGCGGAGTCGAAAGGTGACACACGCTCGTATGACAGGCTTCGACTTCGCTCAGCCTGACGTGGATTCGCAAACTGAGACACTAGCCACAATTCACATTTATCCCTCCCGCATTGCAGACCATGCGAGCGCACCCCAGCCCACTAGAAACGCCGCGCCCCCTACTGGTGTTACCATGGCAAAGGTCTGCTCTCCGGTAAGCGCGAAGACATAAAGGCTTCCAGAGAACAGGACAGTCCCGGCCAGAAAACTCCAACCTGCAGCATTCAATTCCTTTGGTGTGTTACGTGGGCCAGCAAGCGCTCCCACTACGAGCATTGCGAGCGCGTGATACATCTGATACCGGACACCGGTTTCGAACACGGACAGCATAGCCGGCGGCAAAATGTTCTTCAGCCCGTGCGCGCCAAAGGCTCCGAGGGCAACACCGATTCCTCCGGAAAGGGCGCCGAAGAGGAGAAACCTGCGGCTGATTTTCTGCTGGCCGTTCATGCTTGTTTCACTCACAATCCCATTGCGGCCCGAACGTACCTTGGTGCGGGGGAGCCGAAAGAGAGAATGGTATCGTGCATGGTTTTCATGTCTGATGTGCCGTTTGTCTTTGCCTCGTACGCCGTGCGGATGCCATTCACTTCGATATTTCCCACATAGTACGTGGAAAGCTGTGTGGAGGTCAGACACGCACGTCGCCATTTCCCTGCGGCTTCACCATCCTCCTGAAAACCCTCCTTCATCATCAAGTCCATGGCCTCCTGCTCCGTCATCCCCGCGGTATGGATCTTCTGATCGATGATGGAGTTAATGATCAGGCGTAGACGCATCTTGAGCTGTTGCATCTTCACTTCGGGGCCGCCGTAGCCCTTCTCGACCATCAGCTGTTCGGCGTAGGTCGCCCATCCTTCCACAAATGTGCCGCTGCCGAAGATTGCGCGTACCATGGTCGGTGCTTTGAATTTGTTGGAATGAGCGAGTTGCAGATAATGTCCAGGCATCGCCTCATGGATAGTGAGGTCCTGCAGCATGTAATTGTTGTATTCACGGAAGAACGACTCCACCCGCTGCTTTGTCCAATCTGCCGGAGTAGGTGAAATGGCGTAGAAAGTTTGGCCGTCTTTTTCCAGTGGTCCGGGTGAATCACAGTAGGCCACGGCTACGCCCCGCTGAAATTCCGGCATCACGATCACCTTTACAGGT
This sequence comes from Bacteroidota bacterium, assembly GCA_016844425.1. The sequence goes on along the minus strand of JAERML010000044.1, from coordinate 4,434 downwards.
TCTGCCGGCATGGTCATCAAGTTGTTCGACCGGACAAAGTCCGTTGTGGACTGCACCATCTGGTTTGCCATCTCCACAATTGTCGCGTTCGCCGGGCGGGTTTGTGCAAGCTTATCCAGGACAGCCTTCGAGATGAGTCTCTTGTCTTCGAGTTTCTTCGGGTCTGTCACCATTGGGAAGAATTTCTTGTAGAGAGGAAGTGCGGTCTCGTATAACCCATCTTGTGTTGATCGCAAATCAGCCTCGGCTTTTATAAGAACATCCTCCTTGGTGAGGTCGGACTCCAGCGAGAAGTAGAGTTTTCTTTGGGTCGGTCACCTTCGGGAAGAATTTCTTGTAGAGAGGAAGTGCGGTTTCGTACATCGCATCTTGTGTTGCTCGCAAGTCAGCCTCGGCTTTTGCAAGAACATCCTCCTTGGTGAGGTCGGATTCCAGAGCGGGGGAGAAGATCTTTCTCCAGCCAGGTGCCGTATGCTTCCAGTGCTGAAATTACAATTTTTTGAATTGGTGCAAACTCATCCTTGAGCTCTGGTACCTGTTCGAGGTAGGTGTTCAGCGCGTCCCGCATCATCGCGATATTGCCGGGGTTCTGCCGTATCGCTGTTTCGGTGTGAATGCGCGGTGGGTTCTTGAGATTTGCCCGTGCCGCGTCAAGAATGGAAGGGAGAAGGGTCAACCGTTTCTTCACGCTGATGAGCCGGTCCTTCAGCGGAGCAAACTCCCGCGCTGTGAGGCCATAGATTGCCCCGCCTACGTTATAGCTGAGCGGATTCCATTCATACTCTTTCAGAGTATCGATCTGGAACAACCATGACTGGAGATTGGAGGTCATGATCTTGTAATCGATCTGGTTGACCGGACTCAGCATGGAAACCTGAAGGGAGCCAAGGGAGTCAAGGTAGGCGCGGTTCAGTGAGCGGTCAGCCTCAATCCCCCTTATGGAATAGTCGCTGATCCGGCTGTCGTAGCGGTGATCGCCGAGGCCGGTGGCCCATTCGGGCTTTGCTTCGAGGAGCTTCTCGATATAGTTCTTTGCAAGACCCTCGAACTTCTGGTCTTCCGTCTGACGGGGCGTACAGGCGTTGATCACGAGCGTCATGCCAAGGGCTACAAAACAGACGAGTGATTTCATTGATCCTCCGGGATATTGGTCGAAGAGAAGCAACAGGACAAATTGATGGTGGTGAATTGCGATATGCGGTTACTTGCTGGAAGAAAATACCGAAAGGAGAGGAGCAATGCAAGGAGTTCATAATCGAATTGGGTTGAAGGCTCTCGACGGAACTCTGCCCGCCGAAGGCACAATGACTCGCACAAAACATCGGGCGGTCTTTGAAACTGCCTGAATCGCATGTTTCAGTCCATTTTTCCAGCACCCTCTCTCTGTCGATTCGCCCCATTGATTCTGAGAAACCAGCGGGATATATTGATTCCGTGTCTTCGGTTCCAACTTTCTCACCGCAGTCCATATCAAAAGACAACATCTCCGGAGTCTTTATGCCACGGGTAGTACGAGCTGGACTCATTCAGTGTTCACTTGCCGGATCTACGGAACGGCCGATTGAAGTAGTGAAGAAGTCGATGATTGACAAGCACGTCGCGTTCATCGAAGAGGCGGGGAAGAAGGGAGTGCAAATGCTGTGCTTGCAGGAGTTGTTTTACGGGCCGTATTTTTGTGCCGAGCAGAAAACAAAATGGTATGCAATGGTGGAGAGGGTGCCGGATGGACCCACGTTGAAGTTGATGCAAGAGTACGCGAGAAAGTACAGGATGGTAATGATCGTGCCGTTGTATGAAGAGGAAATGGCAGGCGTGTACTACAATACGGCGGCAGTCTTCGATGCAGATGGAACGTACCTCGGCAAATATCGAAAACACCATATCCCGCAAGTCGACCCCGGGTTCTGGGAGAAATTCTACTTCAAGCCCGGCAACCTCGGCTATCCGGTGTTCAAGACGAGGTACGCAACCATCGGCGTATACATTTGCTATGACCGTCACTTCCCCGAAGGCGCCCGGGTTCTCGGACTGAATGGGGCGGAGATTGTGTTCAATCCTTCCGCAACAGTGGCAGGTCTCTCCGAACACCTGTGGGAACTCGAACAGCCGGCGCACGCAGTCGCGAACGGCTATTTTGTCGGAGCGATCAATCGTGTCGGGAAGGAGGCCCCATGGAATATTGGCGAGTTCTATGGAAAGAGCTACTTCTGTAATCCACGGGGGAAAATCGTCGCTCAGGGAACGCGGGACAAGGATGAGCTTGTGGTTGCAGACCTCGACCTTGACATGATTCAGGAAGTCCGCTCGGTCTGGCAATTCTTCCGTGATCGGAGACCGGAGTCGTACGGTCCCCTCGTCCAGTAATCACAGCTCCATGAGTTTCATAACTATCAACAACCACACCGGTGTCATCCATGCCATCCTCACTGACTTCTCAAGAAATCACCAACCTCACAGCACAGTACACATACGGCACATGGAGATTTCAGAAAGGCTGGAAGCCGCTCCATGTTGTGGACGCGGAAGGCTGCTACTTTGTTGACGGCAGCGGTAAACGGTATCTCGATTTCTCTTCCCAGCTCATGTGTGTGAACCTTGGGCATAAGAACCCCGCCGTGATCAAGGCGATTGAAGACCAGGCACGGCAACTTCCTTTCATCGGACCGGGCTACGCAACAGATGTCAGAGCGGAACTGAGTAAACTTTTGCTGGAGGTGTTGCCGAAAGGTCTGGAGAAGTTCTTCTTTACGACCTCAGGCACGGAGGCGAACGAGGCGGCTTTCAAGATAGCGCGGATGGTTACAGGAAAGACCAAGATTATTGCGCGGTACCGCTCGTACCACGGCTCCACGATGGGATCCATAGCTGCCACCGGTGACCCGCGACGATGGGCGATGGAACCGGCAGGGAAAATTCCGGGCGTTATCTTCGCGCCGGAAGTGAACTGCTACAAATGTCCGCTCAACCATCATTACCCGGAGTGCGGCATTGCATGCGTCGAGTACATCGAGCATATGATCGAAAATGAAAGCGATGTTGCGGCAGTATTGGTTGAGCCCGTTGTGGGGACAAACGGCGTGCTGGTTCCACCGAAGGAGTACTTTCCACGCCTGCGGCAAATCTGCGATGCCCACCACGTGCTGCTGATTGCAGACGAGGTGATGAGCGGCTGGGGAAGGACGGGCCGATGGTTTGCGGTGGACAACTGGGACGTTACGCCGGATATCCTCACAACGGCAAAGGGGATCACCTCGGCATATGTACCTTTGGGCCTGTGCGCTACCAGCAAGGAAATCGCCTCGCACTTTGACGATCACTATTTTTCCCACGGACATACGTACGAAGCCCACCCGATCACCCTTGCCCCGGCAATCGCGGCCATCAACGAGATGAAGAGGCTTAACCTCGTTGATCGTGCGGCCACGCTCGGTCCGTACCTGGAAAGGAAGTTAATCGATCTCAAATTCCATCATCGCTCCATTGGCGAGGTGCGCGGACTAGGTCTCTTCTGGGCCGTCGAGCTTGTCAAAAACCAGACGACGAAAGAGCCGTTCAACACATACGCCGACAAAGTGAGTGGAGCCCCTCTCATCGTTGACAGGGTCGCGGCGGAGATGATGAAGAACGGCGTGTTCCTGCAGGCGTGGGTAAGTCACTTCGTCATCGCTCCGCCCCTGATCATCACGAAGGAAGAAATCGACGCAGGGATCCAGGCACTTGATGCAGCGTTGAAGATTGCCGATGAAGCTGTACCACAGTAGCTCACTTACCGTCGAAGAAACGATGACCTCCGGTCTTGCATGAAGAACCTCGCACCCAAGCTGTCGCTCGATCAATACGAGAAGAACTTCGCAGAGCTGCACCCACCCTTCACGGCAAATTCTGCAAGTGTGGAGGCCCATCGCTGCCTCTATTGCTTCGACTCTCCATGCATGAAGGCCTGTCCCACACACATCGACATCTCCACGTTTATTAAGAAGATTGCAACGGGGAACTTGAAAGGTTCGGCAAAGACAATCCTCGAATCGAATTGGATCGCGTTAACATGTGCGAAAGCGTGTCCGGTGGATGTATTATGTGAGGGGGCATGTGTGTACAATGATCGGGGTGAGGAGCCGATTCAGATCGGACGCTTGCAGCGATACGCCATCGATTGGTACTTCGCTCTGGGCATGCCGCTCTTGTTCACCCCGGCGCCGAAGAACGGCAAATCCATCGGCGTGATCGGTGCAGGTGCTGCAGGACTTGCCTGTGCGGCGGAGGCGGCGTTGCTTGGCTATGACGTCACCATCTACGATGCCAAAGAGAAGCCGGGGGGCCTCAACACCTGGGGGATCGCTCCCTACAAAATGACGCAGCAGGATGCGTTGAACGAGGTGCGGCTCGTCCAGAGTTTTGGCGTGAAGATCAAGTCGAGTGTGCAGGTGGGAAAGG
>JAERML010000242.1 GCA_016844425.1 Bacteroidota bacterium | reverse complement strand
GGTTCATCCCCATGATGATCTGGATCGGGAGCGTGACTCTTCTCGTGCTGCTGCAGCCGAACTTCAGCAACGGTGCCATGATCTTTGCGATCAGCCTGGTGATGCTGTTCATCGGGCGGGCGAAGCTTTCCCACATAGGGCTGACCTTTGCTGCTTTGCTGCCACTATTAATTGTCTACATGCTCAGCGCAGAGTATCGCATGCGGCGGATTTTGAATTTCATTGCCGGGACCAGCGACACCGGGAACAAAGGCAATTATCAACTCTGGCAGGGGATCATTGGCTTTGGGAACGGAGGGGTTTTTGGACTGGGCCCCGGTCAAAGCCGACAACGCGATTTCTTCCTTCCGGAATCATACGGTGATTTCGTGTTCTCGATTGTTGGCGAGGAGTATGGACTGATCGGGACGCTCTTCATCATGCTCTTGTTCCTGACGATCATGCTTCGGGGGATGAAGATCGCAAAATACGCACGGGATGATTTTGGACGTTACCTTGCGGTTGGTATTACGACTTCCATTTGCTTGTATGCACTGATCAATGCGGGTGTCACGCTCGGGATCCTACCCACAACCGGGCTTCCAATGCCGTTTGTCAGTTATGGCGGCTCCTCGATGCTCTTCTCATCGATCGCAATCGGCGTGCTGCTCAACATTTCGTCCCAAACGGATATACATCCGCGGCTGATTCAGGCACCGGAGGGCGTTCGACCGCTGGAGCCAATGCAGACGTCGGCCGTTGGGAAAGTGTACTAAAATATGGTCTCCGATGGGTCGCTCAGGATCGTGTTTGCAGGAGGTGGTACAGGTGGACATTTGTTTCCTGCCATTGCCATTGCTGACGAGATCAAGCGTGAGAGGCAAAATGCTGAGATCACATTCATCGGGACAAAGGAGAGGATCGAGGCGAGAGTGATTCCGGACCATGGTTACCATTTCGCGCCGATCGTCGTCAGCGGCTTCCGCCGGAGGTTGACCGTGGGGAACCTCCTTTTTCCGTTCAAAGTGCTGGTGGGGCTGGTGCAGTCGTTCATTCTCATGCGGAAGCTCAGGCCGGATGTAGTTGTGGGAACAGGCGGGTACGTTTGCGGACCGCCACTTTACGCGGCATCGATTCTGGGAATCCCGACGGTGATCCAGGAACAGAACAGTTATCCGGGTGTGACCACGCGACTTCTCGCGCGCCGAGCCACTGAAGTGCACCTGACATTTGAGAGCTCGAAGAAGTACTTCCCGCGTCAGAACAACCTCCACGTGAGCGGCAATCCGACGCGGAGCACCGTTGGGACTATAACCAGAGAGGAAGGCGTTCGTCGGTTCGGCCTGGATCCAGAGCGAAAAACACTCCTGGTCTTCGGCGGGAGTCTTGGTGCAACATCCATCAACAATGCGATGATGAGAATACTGCCGGAGCTGGCGGACATAATGCAGGTTCTCTGGCAAACCGGTGAAAGCGATTATGAGCGGATCAGCACAGCGGTCTCCACATCTCCGTCGAGGATGGTAAAGGTGTTCAAATTCATCGAACAGATGGAATACGCATATGCGGCATGCGACCTTGCTGTCTGCCGCGCCGGGGCGACGACGGTAGCTGAACTTGCTCGCGCAGGCGTGCCGGCGATTCTCGTCCCTTATCCTTATGCTGCTGCCGACCATCAGACCGAAAATGCAAAGGCCATGGTGGAAGCGGGAGCCGCAGTGTTGATCGCTGATCGCGAGCTGCAGACACAGTTGCGGGACACCGTGAACGCCCTGATGCGCAACGCCGAACGTCGTTCAGGTATGGTGGACCGTGCACGCTCGCTGGTCCAAGGGGACGCGGCCCGGATCATCGCGCAGGCAATTCTTCGGCTCATCAAGAATTGAGATGACAGAACCAGAAAAGATATTCAAGTACAAACTGGACTTCTACTATCAGTCCGCGTTGATGTATCTGGTTACCCTGATCCTCTACGGGGGGATCCGCGGGAATTTTGTAGAGGCAAAGTTCGAATATGTACTAAATGACCCGGTGATGTACGTGATCATCTTCTTCGTCGTAATGTCGTTCGTGACTCTCGCGCTGAACTACATTCGCAACCGGCGGATCGTCATCGCCGGGGACAACATCATCTTCAGGCATCGGTGGCATGAGCGAAAGATCACGGCGGACAAGATTGAGTGGGTCCATATCGGACGGGAAGTCGGTGTGCAAACAAGCGGACGCTTTCAGGCTATCATCTTCAAGCTGAAAGGGCGGCGGCGACTATTCAGGATACGTGTTGGGAGATACGAACGGGAGAAAGAACTCGTCCAGGAAGTTAATAGAATCGCAGCACATCTGCCGAAACGGAAACAAAGGCGGTGGCGGCGACCACGAGTGACCGACACGTAAGTCTCGTCTTGAGCGATAGCGAGAATTCACAAGGAACCACATGTTTTCATCGATTAGGAAACTTCATTTCGTTGGCATCGGCGGTATCGGGATGAGCGGCATAGCTGAGATCTTGATTGACCAGAAGTTCGTCATCACGGGATCGGACAAGGCAGCAAGCGACAACACAGAGCGCCTCGTCTCGCTTGGCTCTCGTGTCTACATTGGCCATGATGCGAAGAACCTCGAAGTGGACGTGGACGCGCTGGTGTACTCATCGGCAGTAATGCCCGACAATCCGGAAGTCCTGGAGGCCCACCGCCGGAAGATTCCTGTCATACGCCGGGCGGAGATGCTGGCAGAAGTGATGCGCTTGAAGTACGGTATCGGGATTGCGGGGACGCACGGGAAGACCACGACAACTTCCATGGTGAGTCTTGTACTGATGGAGGGGAATATTGATCCAACCGTAATCGTCGGGGGTCGTCTGCGCGGCCTTGCTGGATCAAACGCGCGCCTCGGCAAAGGCGATTTCATCGTGGTGGAGGCTGATGAATTCGACCGGTCGTTTCTCTCGATTACACCGACGATCGCAGTGTTGACGACACTGGAAACCGACCATCTTGATACGTACCGCGATATTGACGACATCAAAGGGGCATTCATCCAATTTGCGGCCAAAGTCCCATTCTACGGGTTTGTCGTTCTGTGTCTTGACGAGCCCGCTCTGCAGGACATCATGCCGAAGATCAAAAAGAAGATCATCACGTACGGCTTAAACGGTCAGGCAGATCTCCAGGCAGTCGATATCATCCACAAGCAGAACACTTCCCGCTTCGTGGTCGTACGGGAGGGGAAAGAGCTTGGTGCTATTGAACTGCAAATCCCCGGAAAGCACAACATACAGAACGCGCTTGCAGC
>JAERML010000043.1 GCA_016844425.1 Bacteroidota bacterium | reverse complement strand
CATGCCGGGTTTTGGTTTGCGGCAATCACAGTCAATGTTGTACGGTGCAGCTCCAGCCGTTGGATGGTGGGGACAATAATAAATCCGGTCGATGACTGCACCACCCAACAGAAGTTCGCGCGTCAGCTTTGCGTGGATGGGAGCCAGATCGCTCTCTGTAAGAAATCCCCTAGCTACCCCGGACTGGTTCGAGATAACGCATGCGATGATGCTCCTGGAATTCAGCATGCACACCGCCTCAGGCGCGCCAGGAATCAGGTGGAGGTCCTCCGGTGCCCGTATGAAGTCCCTCTCTTCGTTCAGCGTCCCGTCCCTGTCCAGGAACACACCGATCTTCCCGTCGCTCACTTCCTTGTTACACTGCGATAAAGTTGAAGGTATTTCTTTGCCGATGCCTCCCACGAAAAGTCCTTACTCATACCATTCCTGATGATCTTCCTCCAGATGGTCTGGTCGGCGTATATTTGCACTGCGCGCTGAATGGTTTTCAGAAGCTCGCTGCTCTGGTACTTGGTGAATTTGAACCCCGTGCCGTTTCCGTTTGCGGGAGAGAAATCCTCAATGGAGTCATCCAGTCCCCCCGTTGCGCGCACGATGGGAACGGTGCCATACTTGAGGCTGTAGAGCTGGTTCAGTCCGCACGGCTCGTACCGCGAAGGCATCAGGAACATATCGGATCCCGCCTCGATCAAATGGGCAAGATCATTGTTGAACGACAGTTGGACGGCGATGTGGTCGGGGAATTTCGCGGCTGCGCGCTCAAAGAGATCGTGATACCGCTTCTCCCCTGTTCCGAGCACAACGATTTGCAGGTTCAATTTCATCATGTCGTCCAGGATCTCACCGATGAGGTCGAAACCCTTTTGGTCGGCGAGACGGGAAATGATTCCGATCAGTGGCATGCCGGGAATCGTCGGCAGGCCCATCTTGTCCAATAGTGCCTGCTTATTCTCCTGTTTCAAGTCGATTGTCTTGAAGTCATATCGATGGGGGATCAATTCATCGACCGCCGGGTTCCACACGTTGTAGTCGATGCCGTTAATGATACCGCAAAGATCCGACTTCCTTCTTGCAAGGATATCCTGCAAACCGCAGCCGTATTCGTCCGAACTGCGGATTTCCTCGGCATACTTCTCACTGACTGTGGCGATCGCGTCGGAAAAGACGAGTCCTGACTTCAACATATTCAAGTTTCCCCACGCCCCGACTCCTTTTTCCGAAAACAGTTCTTTGGGCAAGCCAGTCTTCGGGAATGAAGATTTCGGGAAGACTCCCTGGTACGCCATGTTATGGATTGTGAAGATGGTCTTCGTGTCCTTGTAGAACGGATCGTCCTTGTAAAGTGTTTTCAAATAAGCCGGCACAAGCCCCGTTTGCCAGTCATTGCAGTGGATGATATCCGGCTGCCATCCCATTCTCTTCAACGTCTCGAGGACGCCGCGGGCAAAGAAGATGAATCGCTCGTCATTATCCGGGTAGTCCTTCTTGGTGTCAGGATGAACATAGAGCCCCGAGCGGCCAAAAAGAGAGTGATTGTCCAGGAAGTACACCTGGACTTTGGTATTGTTAGTGGTTAAGAAAGAGGATTTGACGCTTGCCAGAACACTTTTGGAGCCGATAGGAACCGGTATATCCTTGAGCCTGATCATCTCGTGGAGCTTCAATTTCCGTTCATTGATGCCTCCATACCGGGGCATCATTATCCGGATTTCGTGATCAAGCAACTTGATGGTTTGGGGAAGGGCACCGGAAACATCGGCGAGACCACCGGTCTTGGCAAATGGCTCAACTTCACTGGACAGAAACAACACATTCAACGGTTTTGCCATGCTGACCCGGTTGTGAAACAGAGGGGCTCGTGCGTCATAAAGTGAACAAATCTAATGCTTTCGGCAGTGATAATCAACCATGACTGAAACGACTCCCAATCATCTCGATGACAACTGTGACAGAAAACTTCACGAGGAATTGTCTTGACAATCTACGCCTCAATTTCTATATTTCATCAGGATTTCTCAACGAAATGATCTGGAGTTCAGCCTATAGAGTTGTTCGCTTAAAGGTTTAGACACAAGGAACGGAGTGCAGTTCTTGTGTTGAGGTGAGAGAGAATGTGCGGCATCCTTTAAGTTCGAATGGCGATGAAAGAAGGCGGTAACTCCATTTTTGTTTGTACCGCCGAATGTTATTCCACGTTCGGTTTTTTTGTTTAGGAGCGAGAGACTTTGATGGATCAACGAAGACGAATCCGGGGAGTTGCGGCGGTCCTTCTCAGCTGCACTGCAGTTGTGTTGTATGCAGAAGAACCCGCGGCCCGAATCAAGGTACTTCGTTCGGACGAGCAGTCATTCGTCTTTGAATACACTCCCGTCTTCTCTTCCCCGCGGGCAATCGCCGAGGGCGGTGTAGACATGACGATATTCGACTTCGCTGGTTCAATCCCCGTTCACACCGATACTACCATCGGAGCTCCGGATTTACGGTACGCGACATTCCCGCTCGGCTTTCCGGCTGAAGCCGGTAACGCTGTCCAGGTGATTGCCGCAGACTACGAGGACGTTACCAATGTAATGCTAGCACCGGTTCCCAGCTACCGCGTCCGCGAAGAAATGGTGGAAGTGGCTGCCTACCGTGTTGATCCTGAGAAGTACAGCGCCTCAGCGTTCCTTCCTGCCCGTGTTGCCGCTCTCTCTGCCGTCGGCTCCACCCGCAGCATGCTTCTCGGATCCGTTCAAGTCTTCCCCCTGCAGTACAATCCATCAACCAGGACCGTCAGAAAATACACCAGGCTTGTTCTTGAGGTGGTGTATGGCGCATCCAAGACAAACCGTGTGCAGAACCAGGACGATCTGCTCTTTAAAGATGTGTTGCTCAATTACAGTATTGCCCGGTCATGGAAGTTCGGCAGACAGGCTGGCCTCGCAAAAGCAGCCATACCAAGTCTGCTGGCCTCGGGGGAGTGGTACAGGATTACCGTTGCGGAAGAAGGTATGTATGCCCTTAGCGTTCAGTACCTTGCTTCGTTAGGAATTAATACGGCCGCCGTCGACCCCCGAACAATCAAGATCTATGGGAATGGGGGGACTGAGGTTCCGGAGAACATTGCTGCCGCCCGACCAGCAGACCTTGTGGAGAATGCAATCTACGTTGAAGGTGAGGCTGATGGGAGTTTCAACGCAAGCGACTATGTTCTCTTCTTCGGGAAGTCCACGAGAGGGTGGAGGTATAACCCGTCAGCGGGGGTTTTGAACCACTATTTGAACCACTACTCCGAAGTGAACTACTATTGGTTGACGTTTGGTGGCAACCCCGGAAGACGCATGCAGGAACAGGCGTCGTTGTCCGACAATTCCACACTCATCCCAACGAAGTTCCTGGATGGAATCGCCATTGAAGAGGAGACGGTGAACCTGCTCAGCTCAGGCAAGGACTGGTACGGACAATCGTACAATCCCGGCGGTTCACGGACCTACGTGAATCTCCTTCCCGGTCTTGTTCCCAGCGATATCATTACGTACCGATATTCGCTTGTTGCGCGCTCGGACAACCTGCCGCGATTCACCGTGCGGGACAACGGACAGACACTCGGCACACATGGGTTACCGGAGATCTCATATGGTAGCGATTACGTGTATGCCACCGCCGTGACAGCCCAGGTAACAGGAACTTCGACCCTTCCGAACAACACAAGTCAGCTCAACTTCTCATTCAGCTCCAGCAGCGTTGCAGGGGCCGGATACAACGACTGGATCGAGATTCAATTCCCGCGACGGTTTGAAGCGGTGAACAACTACTTGCGATTCCGTTCTCCCGACGTGACTGGCGTTGTTGAGTATCGACTCGAGCAACTTACATTGCCCATTATTCTCAACGTCACGCAATTCGATAACGTCCGACGGATCACTGGTGTTGGCGGCAGTTACACGTTTCGGGCTGCAGAAACCGCCGGACAAATGGCGGAATACTGCGCGGCAGGCTCCAACGCATTCAAGCTTCCGGCCGGTATTACGCGTGTGGACAACCAGGATCTCCACGGTATTTCCGGTGGCTACGATTTCATCATTCTTACCACACCTGAATTTCGGGCCCCGGCTGAACGGCTCCGTGCGTATCGCGAACAGCCGGCTCATGGCAACCTCCGTACGATCGTTGTGGATGTGAATCAGATTTACAATGAATTCGGCGGGGGCGTCCCCGACGTGGCGGCTGTCAGAGACTTCCTCAAGTACGCGTACGACACCTGGACCCCCCGGCCCCTTTTTGCGCTAATGCTCGGGCAGGGAAGCTTTGATTACAAAGGCAGGCTCGGTGGCCGTTCCAATTATGTCCCTACCTGGCAGAGCCTGGAATCGCGACATGGGACAGAAAGCTACTCTACGGACGATTTCTTTGTGAAGTTTGACCTCTTCGGCAGCAACAATACATCCATGGTGACTGGGAGGATCCCGTCCAGGACGGTGGCCGAGGCTGAAGCATACATAGGCCGGCTTGTTGGCTACGAAGAAAACTCCGCGCGGGATCCCTGGAAGATGAGAATGCTCTATATTGGAGATGATGGATGGACGACAGACGGTGACGACGGTGTACTGCATTCGCAAGATGCTGAAATCCTTGCTGAAGCGTTCTATGCCCAAGGCCGAAAGTACACTCCGGAGGTTTTTGAAAGGAAGAAAATCTATATCGCCGAGTATCCCACAGTAAATACGTCGCAGGGCCGACGGAAACCGGGGGCCTATCAGGCTATCATTGATGAGATCAACAGAGGAGTGCTGATCGTCAACTATGCCGGGCATGGAAACCCGACGCTGCTGGCTCATGAGAATATTTTCAATGTGCAGACATCGATCCCCCAGCTCACGAACGCGAACAAGCTCTCGTTGTTCATCCTTGCCACGTGTAACTTCTCGCAGTTCGATGATCCGGCGAGACCGACAGGTTCCGAGATACTGATCAACAGGCAGGGTGGCGGAGCCATCGGAGTCATTTCGGCGACACGGAAAGTGTTTGCCGGACAAAACGCTTATTTCCATCAGCAGATTTTCCGGCGCCTCTTTATTATAGATGTGTTTGGGAGAGTAGTGGTCGAGCGTCCGGCAACCGCCATTTTCCTCTTCAAGGCAGCAAGTACCAACAGTGTGAATGACCAGAAGTACTTTTACATGGGCGACCCGACCATGAGACTTCAGTATCCGTCGGGCTACGCGTCCATCGACAGAATCAACCAGGATACGGTGGACACTCTCAATGGGGTTCCCAGGGCGGTTTCTGATCCGATCGAGATCAAGGCGCTTGCCCGGATCACTGTGAAGGGGACAGTGCGGGATCAGAACAATCTTCCGGACTCCTCATTCCAGGGGAGCCTCCTTCTCACTGTCAATGATGCAACTCGCGGCGCGACCATTGCGAACTTCCCCACCGGTTGCACTTCGAACTGCTGGACATACACGCTGACCGGTGGAACAATCTACCGGGGCGAGAACTCTGTCCGCAATGGACAATTCAGCGCCACCTTTGTTGTTCCGAAGGACATCGCGTATGCGGACTCGTCCACACGCGGGAGGCTGGTAACGTATTTCACCGGTGCCTCCTCTGACGGGGCAGGATACACGGGAAAAATACGTGTTGGCGGGACGGAACCAGCCGCGCTCGACACCACTGCTCCGACAATGGACGTCTACCTCGACTCCCGCAGCTTCCGCTCCGGGGACATGGTGAGCGAGGATCCGGTGTTGTACGTGGACCTCGTCGATTCCAACGGCATCAACACATCGGTATCGGGGTTGGGGCACAGGATCGAAGCATGGGTCAACAACAGTCCGCAGAGCAGGGACATGACTGATTTCTATTCCAGTCGGTCGGACAGTTTTCAGTATGGCACTGTCCAGTACCCATTAACGGGCCTGCCTCTGGGCAGAAATGTCGTCCGTGTTCGGGCATGGGATACTCACAACAACGCGGCAGCGGGCGAGGCGGTGTTTGAAATCGCTTCCAGCCAGCAGCTTAGAATTTCCGACGTGATGAACTATCCCAATCCGTTTGCCAGAGAGACGAGGTTCACTTTCAAACAGAACCTGCAGAGTTCTCTGAATGTAACGGTGAAGATTTATACGCTGGCCGGACGGTTGATCCAGTCGTTGACGGACTTCATACCGGGAGACCGCCCATTCGTCAGTGTCCGATGGGATGGGCGTGATCGTGACGGAGACGTTCTTGCCAATGGTGTCTATCTTTACAAGGTGATCGTAAGAACGACTGATGGGCGGTTTGCAAGCGAGGCGTTAGGCAAGCTTTCGGTGGTGAAATAAAGTGGCACGGCATGTGCCCTGTGTGTATGAGAGGAAAGGTAACAGGAAGGTGTCATCATTTATCAGCAGGAGGTTGTATTTCATGATTCGATCCAATCGACGACAGATAGCGGCCACCCTTGCGGTACTGGCGCTTATTTCGATCATCATGCCCCGGGCGGCGCGTGCACAGGGAGAATCGGCGGTTCCGTTTCTTCTGATTGCGCCAAACTCGCGCGCGAGCGGCATCGGTGAATCAGGAACGGGGTCCGTGGACGATGCATCGGCGATTTTCTGGAACCCGGCCGCGCTTGCATTCATCCCGGGACAGGAAGTCAGCATCACGCATGCGAACTGGCTTCCGCAATTCCAGCAGGCCGACCTCTTCTATGATTACCTGAACTACCGGCAAAGCATCGAGGACATCGGGACGATAAGTGCAAGCGTGACGTACCTGAACCTCGGTGAATTCTCACGCACCAATTCGTCCGGCCCGACGGTGATCGAAAAGTTCAAGGCATTCGAGTTTGCGGTCACAGCCGGATACGCCACCAAGGTTTTTGACGATTTCGGTGTAGGCATGAACCTCCGGTTCATTCATAGTGCCCTCTCGCCGATCGGCACCGAGCAGGAGCAGGGCGAAGGGATTGCCTCCACTATCAGCGTGGATATAGCGGCTATGTACCGGCCGACGGAACTGGAGATCCCACTCATCGGAGATATTGGCAAACGGTTTAGCGCCGGCATTAACCTCTCGAATATTGGCCCGAAGGTCACCTACATCGATGCGGATCAGGCTGATCCTCTCCCGACAAACCTGCGTCTCGGGTTTGGCTATAAACTGATGGAAGACGAGTTCAACTCGCTCACCTATTCACTCGATTTTAGCAGGCTGCTGGTACGAAGGCGCGCGGAGGTGAAGGACGACTCGGGTAACGTCATCCGTGCTGCGTCGGTCGATCCGGTATATAAGGCGATCTTTACCGCATGGGGTGATGGCAGCAAGCTCCGGAAAATCAACACGAGCATGGGCATGGAGTATTGGTACGGCGCGCCGCGACTGATTGCTCTCCGTGTCGGTCATTTCTTTGAAGACCCATCATTCGGCAACAGAAATTTCTGGACCTTTGGCGCGGGCATCCGGTATGACATCTACGGGTTCGATTTCAGTTACATTTCGGCAGCAGAAAACCATCCCCTGTCTGATACGATCAGGTTTTCGCTCCTGATTGGGTGGGGTGGCACTCAGTAACGTAGCTCGTTCTCCCTCTCACGACTTGACGATTTGCAAGGTGACATGACGCTGGCAAAATATTCCTTCCTGCTCCTGGTTGTTTCCGGTCCCCTGTTTGCACAGCAGATGAGCCATCCCGTGATCCCGACACTGTCGGGACGGGATGACGCATTTTCATCCCCCCGTCCGTTCGGCGTGTTTCCCGACACCATCGATATCCTCGCAGTGATGGTGCAATTTCAACAGGACAACGATGCGCGCACGAGCGGTGACGGTCGGTTCGCCCTTACCGGGCCGACGGGCATCATCGATCCGGCCCCGCGCAACCAACAATACTTCGAGAACCACCTCACGTTTGTCACGAACTATTTTCGCAAGGTCTCCAAAGGAAAGCTTGTTCTCCGGACAACTGTGGTGGATTCGCTCTTCACGCTTCCTTCGATCATGCAGACGTATAGTCCTCCGCGGGAAGGCTCGACCATTGCGGTGGGGAACCTCGCGCGCGACACATGGCAGTTGGTGGATGCTTCCGGGCGGGTAACGGATTTCTCGCAGTACGATTGCTTTGTGGTGTTTCATGCCGGTGTCGGCAGGGACATCGACCTCGTTGGCATTCTTGGTTACGATCACACCCCGTTTGATATTCCATCGCTCTATCTTGGCCTCGGTGCGTTCC
>JAERML010000241.1 GCA_016844425.1 Bacteroidota bacterium | reverse complement strand
CAAGGCGCCAAATGCGCCAAGAACATTTTAAGCGGTTGATTCGCACAGATTTCAATGATCCTCTTGGTGTTCTTGGCGTCATGGCGGTTCAATCTTCTGTTTGAAGGGAGTTTTTCATCAACCTGCTAGGGGGTGGAAGGAATAAGTGTAATCCGGGGGCTGCCCCCCCGGGGGTGTTGATCAACAAGAACGCTGGTCTGGAACACATCCTTGATCCGTTCTTCGGTGATGACTTCCTCCGGCGTTCCCACGGCGACAAGAGAACCACATACAAGCATCGCAATCCGGTCACTGTACGCTGCCGCAAGATTCAGGTCATGCGACACGGAGATGACAGTCAGTCCCCGGTCCCTGTGCAGTTTCCGGAGGATGTTGAACACGTCAACCTGGTGAGCAATGTCCAAATGCGCGTTTGGTTCATCAAGCAGGAGGATCTCGGGCTGCTGTGCAAGCGCACGAGCGATGAACACTCGCTGCCTCTCGCCGCCAGAAAGAGACGTGACCGCTTGTGACGCGAGATGAGCAATATCCATCAAGGTCATCACCTCTTCGGCAATTGTCCTGTCCGCCGGGTTTTCGAACACGGTTCCTCTGCTGTGTGGTGAACGTCCCATCAGGACGATTTCGAGGACAGTGAACGGGAAGATGATGCCATTCTCCTGCGGAACAAACGCTATCTTGCGCGCAATAGCCGCACGTGTATAGTTACTTAGCGGACGATCGAAGAGGGTAATGGTGCCTCGGTGGGGGACGTAGATCCGGTCGAGGAGTCGGAGGAGCGTGGTTTTGCCGGAACCATTGGGGCCAACCAGACTGAGAAACTCACCCTGCGCCACCGAAAGCGATACATCTCTGAGCGTGGGTACCCCGAGCTCATAACCAAAGGAGATGGTATCGACGCTGATGGCGTGCATGAACGCAAATGCAGACAGATGAGTTACTTGCCAGAGCCGCTTGGGGACTAATGTACGGAAATATGTCTTGGAAGGCAAGGTAACGAACTATGACTTCCGAAGCAGATAGACAAACAGCGGAGCGCCGATCGCCGCGGTAACCGCGCCAACAGGGATTTCCGTGGGAGCGAGAATCGTCCGTGCGAGGAGATCGGTGAGAACGAGGAATGATCCCCCGGCCAGGAACGACGCCGGCAGCAACAACCGGTGGTCAGGACCAAACACCATCCGGCAAATATGAGGGATGATGAGACCGACGAAGCCGATGACGCCACTAACGGACACCACCAGTCCCGTGATGAGAGAAGCGAGCAGGTACGAGAACCGCTTTGTGCGTGTGACATCGACGCCCAGTTGCATCGCTACCTCGTCACCCGTCGCAATGAGGTTGTAGCGTCTCGATTGGAGGATCAGAAGACCCGCGGCAATGAGACAAAAAGGTGTGACCACCGCAAGAGATTCCGGATTTGCCGTGCTCAGGTTCCCCATCAGCCAGAGGAACGCGTTGCGGAGTTCCTGGTTAAAGACCGCGATGATCAACAGTACTGCTGCATTAAAAAACGCCCCGATCATGACGCCTCCAAGGAGAAGAGTCTGCGTGTCGAGCTGTCCGCGTCGGTGGGCAATTGCGTACACCAGCAGCATCACCGAGGCGGACCCGATGAACGATGCCAGTGGCGTAACGAATGCCGCCGCCCCAACCGACAATCCGATGGCGATGATTGCCCCGATCGTGCCCCCGCTGGAAATCCCAAGGATGTATGGCTCCGCCAGCGGGTTTCGCAACAACGCCTGAAAGACGGCTCCGGCAATCGAGAGTCCAGACCCGACAAGAATTGCAAGCAGAATACGCGGCAACCTGATGTCGAACAGGATGGTCCTCTCCGTGTCGGTGACGGATTCGCTACCCGCGAAAGCGCCGACAACGTGAGACAGAGGGATGGCAACGCTGCCGAATGACATTGCGATCATGGCAACGATGATGAGAAGAAGAAACAGCAGCGATAAAACTCCAATTGTACGGGAGAGCGTGAGGGGAAGATGGGGGACGGAGGGACTCTGGGCCATACCTAATCGCGTTCATTACGCAGATTGCTGACGGCCGGGTTCTTCCGCTCACGTTTCGGCGGCCTGCGGCGGGGAGGAACAACAGCAACCCGTTGAGGCTCCGACGGATGCCTGGCAACGACCTTCCACATCTCTCCGATGAGCTTCTTGATCCCCACTCCGGACACTGCTGAGATAGGGAACACCGGGATGGTTCCGAACTTCGTCTTGGTGATTCTTCCGGATGCTTTTTCATCGAACAAATCCAGCTTGGTCAGAGCGATAAGCTGCGGTTTCTTAGGGAGGTCTTTGTTGAAAAGTTTCAGCTCTTGCAATAGAACCTTGTAGTCACTCTTCGGGTCCTCGCTTGTCGCTTCGATGAGGAACACCAGCACCTTCGTTCTCTCGATGTGGCGGAGGAACTGGATGCCCAGTCCACGACCCTCGTGCGCTCCCTCGATGAGGCCGGGAATGTCTGCAACGACGAAACTCTTCCCCTGATCCACGCGAACGATACCGAGGTTGGGGACGAGCGTTGTAAAGGGATAGTCCGCGATCTTTGGCTTTGCTGCGGAGATTACGGAGATGAGTGTGGACTTTCCGGCATTGGGGAAACCAACCAGACCGACATCGGCGAGAAGCTTCAGCTCGAGCTCGATTTCCCTCTCTTCTCCCTGTTCGCCAATCTCATATTCCCGTGGTGCTTGGTTGGTAGACGTTGCGAATGCCGCGTTCCCTCTTCCACCCCGTCCTCCGTGTGCTGCCACCACCGTGTCACCGTCGTTCACAAGATCGGCGATGACCGTGTTCGTGCCGAGGTCACGGATCAGGGTGCCGGTTGGGACTTCCAGAACCACATCTTCCCCGCTCTTGCCTGTCTTGTTGGATCCCACTCCATGGATGCCGCGCGGCGCCTTGTACTGACGTTTGTACTGGTAGTCGAGCAGCGTGTTTAGTTGTCTGTTCGCCCGGATAATGATGTCCCCACCACGTCCGCCATCGCCTCCGTCGGGTCCACCTTTGGGGATGAATTTCTCACGCCGGAAACTGACCGCCCCTACGCCGCCGTCACCACCTTTGATGTGAATGTGGGCAAAGTCGATGAACCTCATTCCCCCTCCGTCTTCCCTGACATATACCGTTGCTGCATGGCGTCGGTGAATGCGATCACCTCGTCCGCATACGGGTCGAGTCCGTTCATCTGAAACAATTCCTGCAGATACGCCGACGCTTCCTGCCACGTTGAGATGCCGTTCAGGGCGGCGATAACCGCAACGT
>JAERML010000042.1 GCA_016844425.1 Bacteroidota bacterium | reverse complement strand
GGGTAGCAGGTATCTCCTTCCACGAAATTTGCATGGGGATTCACAGGATAAACAGTAAGCCCGCGCTCCTTCATCGCGCGGTAGACTTTGTTGCCGAATTTCTTCCGGTCCGAGGAGACCCCGACGACCGCAAAAGTTCCATCAGATAAAAACGACTTGGTGATTCGTTGCACAGTTGTTCCTCCCGAGATCAAGGGTGAATGGTGCCCGGTGCGTACAATCCGCCGTTTCCTTCAAGCCAGTCGGCTATGGTGGGGGCCACACGCTTGGCGCCAATTACCGGTACGTGTTAAGTGCCTTCATGTAGTTGGCCCGCTCGAACGCAGCCGGGTCGGCCACGGACTTCTGGCTCATGCTTCCTTTCATCTGGCTGACTGAAACATACTCATGCTCCAGCATCCATTGGTTGAGGTCTGCCAGCACGTGTCCAAGATGTTGTGGCCCATTCTTAAGGAGTGCGGAACACATCATCGTTACGTCTGCACCCGCCATCAGCATCTTGATCACGTCCTGAACGTTGTGGATGCCGCTCGTTGCCGCGAGACTTGCCTTGATCCGTCCGTGAAGAATCGCGATCCAACGGAGGGGGAGACGCAGCGACTGGGGGGAACTGAGGATGACGTTGGGTCTCACTTCCAGCGTTTCGAGGTCAATGTCGGGTTGGTAGAACCGGTTGAAGAGCACGAGGCCATCCACGCCGGCTGTGTCCAGCCGGTGCGCCATGTTGGCGAGCGAACTGAAGAACGGGCTGAGCTTCATGGCGACGGGGATTTTCACCGTCCGTTTCACGGCGTGAAGGACTTCAAGGTACCGGTCTTCCACATCTTGACTCGTCAACTTTGGGTCCGTGGGAATATAGTACACATTCAGCTCAAGGGCATCTGCCCCAGCTTCTTCGATCTTCTTTGCATAACTGATCCATCCTCCCGACGAAATACCGTTCAGGCTGCCGATCACAGGAATGCTCAGCGATTCCTTGGCTTTCCGGACAAGTTCCACATACTCCTCCGGGCCAATATTGTATTCCTGTGATTCCGGGAAATACGTCAGTGCTTCGGCGAAACTCTCTGTTCCGTAACTGAGATAGTGGTTCAATTCGGCGGCTTCGTGCGCAATTTGTTCTTCAAACAAGGAGTACATGACGATTGCGGCTGCGCCGGCCTCTTCGAGGCGCTTCATGCTGTCCACGGAGTGCGACAACGGCGAGGCGGACGGGACGAGAGGGTTCTTAAGCTTCAGGCCGAGATAGTGCGTCGAGAGATCCATAAAACTTCCCTTGGGTATGATGGTTCGAAATTAGATGAATCGCTATCGTTCATATTTTTTGCACGGCCCCTGTCACCGCCTGGCCTACGGTGGTGTGGCCGTTGCCGCCGTTTTCCTTTGCCATGTCTTCGTACAATTTCCACCGCGTAGTCACATCCTCCTGCGCCAAAGCCATCAGCCGCTTTGCCGCCTCAGGATTGATCTTGGTCAGCATCTTGTAACGAGCTTCCATGTACGCATAGTCTTCAAATCGAATCTTCGGCGGCTTCGAATCGAGCTTGAACGGGTTCTTGCCTTCGTGCGCGGCCATCGGGTTGTAGCGATACAGCGGCCAGTGACCGCTCTCCACTGCTGCCTTCTGATTCACCATTCCCTTCATCATGTCGATGCCGTGGGCGATACAGTGGCTGTACGCTATGATGAGCGATGGTCCGTCATACGCTTCCGCCTCCATGAATGCCTTGATCGTCTGTGTGTCGTTCGATCCCATGGCCACTTGTGCCACGTAGACGTTGCCGTAGCTCATTGCGATGAGTCCCAGGTCCTTCTTCGCTGTCGGCTTGCCGCCTGCGGCGAACTTTGCAACCGCAGAGCGGGGGGTGGACTTCGACATTTGTCCGCCGGTATTGGAATAGACTTCCGTATCCAGCACCAGGACGTTCACGTTCTTGCCGGAAGCGAGCACATGATCCAATCCGCCGAACCCGATATCGTATGCCCACCCGTCGCCACCCATGATCCAGACGCTCTTCTTGACGAGGTTGTCCGCGAGGCTGAGCAGGTTCTTCGCCTCTGCAGTCTTGATGCCCGCGAGTTTCTTCTTCAATGCATCAACACGCTGGCGCTGTTCGTAGATTCCTGATTCATCCGATTGGTTCGCCCCCAGAATCTCCTTCGCCAGGTCATCGCCGATGGTCGACGCGAGAGCCTGAACCAGTTCCCGGGCAATCTCCGTGTGTTTGTCGATTGTCAACCGCATTCCGAAACCGAACTCGGCGTTGTCTTCGAACAGGGAGTTGGACCACGCCGGTCCGCGTCCATCCTTGTTTGCAGCCCACGGTGTTGTCGGCAGATTGCCACCGTAGATCGAAGAGCAACCTGTTGCGTTAGCCACCACCATTCTGTCGCCAAAGAGTTGTGTTGCCAGTTTTACATAGGGCGTTTCCCCGCATCCCGAGCACGCACCGGAGTATTCGAACAACGGCTGGAGGAACTGTGAGCCTTTCACCGTGTCGATCTTGACGCCGCGTCGGTCTGCTTCCGGGAGAGCCAGGAAGAAATCATAGTTGACACGTTCCTGCTCCCGGATCGGTGGCTGCGGAAGCATGTTAATGGCTTTGAGTTTCGTCTCGGACTTGTTCTTCGCCGGGCAGATATCCACGCAGATGCCGCAGCCGGTGCAGTCTTCGGGGGCCACCTGGATGGTGTATTTCATCCCCTTGTACTCCGGGCCTTTGTAATCCATGGACTTGAACGACTGCGGGGCGTTCTGTAACATCTTCGGGTCGTACACCTTGATCCTGATTGTCGCGTGCGGACAAACCAGAGCGCACTTGTTGCATTGAATGCAAACCGGCTCATCCCATACCGGGATCTCAAGTGCGATGTTCCGCTTCTCCCACTGTGCTGTGCCTGTTGGATATGTTCCATCTTTCGGCATCGCACTGACGGGAAGCATGTCGCCGAAGCCTGCAATTATCAGTGCCGTCACGTTCTTCACAAAATCAGGAGCCTTTGCCGAAACCACCGGCGGCATCTCCATGGTGCTCGTGACGCTCGCTGGAACCTTCACCTCAAACAGGTTGGCAAGAGTCTGATCCACTGCTGCAAAGTTCTGCTGGACAACCTCGTCGCCTTTCTTTCCGTACGTCTTCGTGATGGAGTTCTTGATGGCGGCGATCGCCGCTTCCCTCGGAAGGACGCCGGAGATGGCAAAGAAACAAGTCTGCATGATGGTGTTGACGCGGGCGCCCATGCCGGTCTCCTGCGCCACCTTGTAACCGTCGATAACAAAGAATTTGATCTTCTTGTCGATGATCTGCTGCTGGATATGGCGCGGCAACTTGTCCCATACCTTGTCCTGGCCGTAGATGCTGTTCAGCAAAAAGGTGGAGCCGGGAACAGCACTCTTCAGCACATCGAATTTTTCAAGGAAGAACCACTGGTGACATGCAACGAAGTTTGCGCGGTCCACAAGATACGTGGAGTGAATGGGGCGTGGCCCGAACCGGAGATGCGACGTGGTGGTGGAGCCGGACTTTTTCGAGTCGTAGACGAAGTAGCCCTGCGCATAGTTGTCCGTATCCTCGCCAATAATCTTGATCGAGTTCTTGTTGGCGCCCACGGTGCCATCCGCGCCGAGACCGTAGAAGAGTGCGCGCACCACATCATCACCCTCAGTGGTGAAGGAAGGATCATACGTGATGCTCGTATTCGTGACGTCGTCGATGATGCCGATCGTAAAGTGATTCTTCGGTTCTGTCTTCGACATGTCATCATACACACCCTTGATCATGGCCGGGGTGAACTCCTTGGAAGAGAGTCCGTACCGGCCACCGATAATCTTCGGGAAGGAGGCAAACGGGAGTTTGCCGGTGGAGAACGATTCCGCTACAGCGGTCACGACATCCTGGTATAATGGTTCGCCGGATGCGCCGGGTTCCTTGGTTCTGTCGAGCACAGCAATGGTCTTCACGGTTTTCGGCAGTGCCTGGACGAACCGCTCCGCGGCGAATGGCCGGAAGAGACGGACCTTCAGCAGACCGATGTTCTGGCCGCGGGCATTCAGATACTCGACAGTTTCCTGCACCGCTTCGGCACCCGATCCCATAATCACGATGACGCGGTCTGCGGTCGGGGAACCGACATACTCGTACAGCTTATATTGGCGACCCGCCACTTTTGCAAACTTGTCCATTACCTTCTGGACAATATCCGGGAACGCATCGTAGTAGGGGTTGACGGTTTCACGCGCCTGGAAGAAGACATCGGGATTCTGTGCCGTGCCGCGAAGGACGGGGCGTTCGGGTGTCAGGGCCCTCGACCGGTGTGCACGGATGAGCTCGTCATCGATCATGGCGCGCAGATCTTCATCTGCCAGTTGTTCGATCTTCATCACTTCATGTGAGGTTCTGAACCCATCGAAAAAGTGGAGGATGGGAACGCGGCCCTCGAGTGTTGCAGCCTGGGCGATAAGCGCCGTGTCCATGACTTCCTGTACCGAGTTCGATGCAAGCATTGCAAAACCCGTTGTCCGCGTGGTCATCACATCGCTGTGGTCTCCAAAGATCGAAAGTGCCTGGGCTGCTACTGCACGCGCGGAGACGTGGAAGACGGTGGCAGTGAGTTCGCCGGCAATCTTGAACATGTTCGGGATCATCAGGAGCAATCCCTGCGACGCGGTGAATGTCGTGGAGAGAGCCCCCGTTTGTAGCGCGCCATGCACAGCACCCGCGGCGCCACCTTCGCTCTGCATCTCCGTCACGGACGGAACCGCCCCCCAGAGGTTTTTTCTCCCTTGCGCCGACCATTCATCCGCCCATTCCCCCATGTTGGACGAAGGAGTGATAGGGTAGATTGCGATGACTTCGTTGAGTTTGTGGGCGACGTACGCTGCAGCTTCATTGCCGTCGATGGTGACCTTTGTGCGCTTCATTGTGCCAGTATCCTATTGAAATTGCAGTAGATGTCTCTGTGGATACCCCCTTTATGGCTAATTGCATGCCACTGAAATCGGGCTGAAAGCTGGCAAATCGGGCGTTTTTTGCCGCCGTACTTCCGACTTTTGAGAAAATGAGGCGCATATTTGGAATCGGGATGGGGGGCTTGACTCTTTGGGCGGTCTGCTATACCATATCGACAGGCGTAGGGGTTGGACTTGTGGACAAGCTGCGTCGCGGTTCACGATTCCAGACCTGAGAGCAGATCCAGCCTCAGCATACGCTCCCACTTCTGAATCCACACCCGGCGTGGCCGTGGTTCACGACCATCCTGCACCTTCCATTCGTTCTTCACGTAGTTTACTCTTCGACTACATTATGATAGGAGGGATGAGCATGATAAATGCACCTCGAGACAAATGTATGATCGCCCTCTCCGACGTGATCCATGAACTCTCCTCTTCGAACCAGCATGAACATGTTCTGCACCATATCGTGGACAGAATCGTCCGTCTGTACAAGTGCCGGACATGCGCGGTCGTGCTGATCGATCCAGGGACGGAATACCTCAGCATTGAGAATAGTTTCGGCCTCTCATGGACATTCTGCAAGGCGTTCCGCCGGACGCTGGCAACCGGCGTCGTGGGCGAGCTGCTCTGGACCGCCAAGCCCTTGCTCGTCACTGACAGCACGGACGACCCTCAGCTCAGCAGCGAGCTCCAGTTGGAGTTCCCGTTTGCATCCTGTATCGCCGTGCAGATCGCCATCGACCACCGGACGTGCGGCTACCTCTTTGCTGACAGCGAGGAGCGGGGGATGTTCACTCCCGACGATCTTGTCGTGTTCAGGGGATTTGCGGATGTTGCCGGTCTTGCGATGGACAAAGCACGGCTGCACGAGCAGAACATCCGAATGGACAGGATCGACCACGAAACGGGGATCGAAAAATACATCGCCTTCCTCGAGCGGCTGGAAACCGGACTTGCCCGTGCACGACATACGGGAAGCCCGCTTGCCGCGATGATCCTCGACGTCGACAACTTCAAGCAAATGACCGGCACGTATGGGTCGTCCACGACCTCCGTGTTTCTGAAGGAGCTTGCGGAGCTTCTGCGGACGCATCTCCGGCCGATCGATGCGTGCGGACGCTATGGCGCCGATGAGTTCATCGTGATGCTGGAGAACATGACACTGGATGATGCGGTGACGATGGCGAAGTCGCTGGCCCGTGCAGTCCAGGAGGCTGAGTTCACGCCATCGCGCATCAGGTCGAGTATCAGCGTCGGTGTGGCGGCGTTTCCGCAGAACGGGCACACCAGCAAAGACGTGATCCTCACAGCGAAGAACGCCGTGTTCGAGGCGCAGCGCGCGGGACGGAACAACGTCTACCACTACATCACGGATTGGCAGGCAGCACATCCGGTTCTTGTCCATAACGAGTAAGGGAGGCCGACATGAAAATCCTTATTGCTGCCGATGGCAGCGCGATGACAAGCAGGGTTGCCCGGCGTTTCGAGCGAGCGTTGTGGTATGTGTTCGCGGAGGACGGGAAGGGGATCCTGGATGCTGTGCGGAATGAAACGCCAATGGACCACACTCGCATTCTTGCCCGCGCAGCGCGGGAAGACGTCAACATTGTCGTCACCGACAAGCTCGGGAAGAAAACAGTTCGCCACCTGGTGAGCCATCATCTCCGCGCGGCATTCGGACGGGGAATGACGGTACGAGAAGTGATGGAGAAGAGTATGCGGGGGGAGCTGCATTCACTTACAGAGGAGGAACTGCACCAACAGGTTGAGGTGCGCCCTGTCTCAACGGTGCCGGTACCGCGACAAAAGCGTGCACCACGAACGCACATAATTGCAGTCGGAGGCACGCCGAGGGGACAGCATCATTTGCAGCAGTATTCAGGACGAGGGCATTAATTCGGACAGCCCACGGAAGGCAAAACAGAGCCGCCCACGGTGCAACGTGAGCGGCTCGTGTGTGCTCATCAGCGGGCGGGACTAGTTCGCTTACGGTGTCTTCTTCGTTCTAAACGGCTTCGTGAACGCCGAGTACTCCAGCATCTGTGTGGCAAGATCGAGCGGGTAGATCACCTTCACGTCCACGATCTTTGCCGTTGGGTCGTTGACCGGCTCAAGCTTCGGCATCACAAACCCGGTGTATGGAGCAAGGTTCAAATCTTTCACACGCTCCTGCACTTCGTCCCGCAACTTCACGTCCACTTTCAAGCCATATGTGTCGATAAGCGTTTTTGCTGCGGCGAGGTCGCCTTCGGCTTTCATGCGCATTACTTCGGCAAGCAGCTCACCCACCGACGCACGCATGGCGTCATAGTCTACGATATGGTAGTACGTCTTGCCATTCCTCTGCTCCACCTTGATGGCGCCGGAGTTCCTGATGATATAGGCGACGATAAGCTGGCGGTTTTTCAGGTGGTCCTGTTCCAGTTGCTCGCTCTTGCCGATGCGACGGAGTTGGCTAATGCCGGTCCTGACCTGCTGCTGAAACATCGTCTCGCCGATCTTCCGGACTTCGGCCTCATCCTTTGCCACGCCAATGTCCACCAGCTTTGCGTCCCATGCATTCCAGAGCGCGACGAGATCGGAGCGCGTTTCCTCCAGCGTGTTGTAGTACCCGGGCAGGAAGTCCGAGGGGTCCTTGCCACCGAGCCTGGGGCTTGTTTTGCCTGAGCCGTGGCCGATCACCTCATGCATTGCAGTGTGCAAGTTATTGGCGCGAGCGCCATAGAGCTCCTGGTTCCTCACTTCTTCCTCATCCCATGCAAACTCCTTTGTCAGGTCCATCCCTGTGGAGTGATCATACGCAAGCTGGATGTTGCTGAGGAGAACACTTTTACTGCCGTACTGTTCGCGGATGACCTGTTCGTTCGGAAGGTTGATGCCCAGCGGTGCAATGGGACCTGTTCCCCCCGTTCCCACAATCACATTGATTACGTTGGCGATGGGTGAGCGGTCGATCTTCTTCTTGTACTCGTCTTTCCATGGGGCCTTGTCCTCAAAATATTGAGCAAAGGTGGCGAGCTTCTGCATCATCACGGTCTGCTCGGGATCAGTGAAGTAGAGAAGTGATTGAAACTCACCCTTCTGCCCGCGTGGATCAAGATAGACTTCGATGAACCCGTGGATGAAATCTATCTTCGAGCTGTCCGACACCCAATGGATATTGAACTTCCGGAAATCCTCCATAATCCCTGTCCGGAAAAACCTGACGAGCAACCGGATCGTTTCTGCCTGGTGTTCGGAGGCTGCGTAGGG
>JAERML010000041.1 GCA_016844425.1 Bacteroidota bacterium | reverse complement strand
TTTCGATGATCTCTCCGGAATCCCTCGGATAGTGAAAGCCCGGCGCAGCTCATGAGGGCATTGGTTCAACGCGTGAGTGAAGGAAGTGTTGCCATCGAATGGACGCGCTATGCACATATCGAAAAAGGGTTCGTCATTCTGCTGGGGATCAGGAAGGGAGACACCGCTGAGAGTGCACTGTCGCTCGCGGACAAATGTGCGACGCTACGGGTGTTTGAAGGTGGAGAAGGGAAAATGAACCTCGGGCTGATGGACGTTCATGGGGCCGTGCTGATCGTTTCTCAGTTTACCCTCTACGCTGACACGCAGAGAGGAAACCGCCCGGGCTTCGCGGATGCCGCTCAACCAGAGGAAGCCGAGCCGTTGTACGAGCAATTCGTGGCCCGAATGCGGGCAGCGTTGGGGTCAGACAAAGTATTTACCGGTGTGTTCCGGGCCATGATGCAGGTGACGATTGTGAATGACGGGCCGGTGACCATCCTGTTGGAACGTGCGTAGGGAGGCAATCATCCAACTCACAAAAAAGCAAAGGAGTACTTCGCCATGTTAAACCGCCCTCGGTACAAGCTGTCTGTGGTGGCCATTCTCCTCCTTGGAATCGTCTTGATGCCGCGAATAGTACATGCACAAGGTACATTTTCCTCGGTTACCACCGTGCACATGAACGTGGAGTACCAACCAGGGGTCTCCGAGGCCGATGCGCGGAAGGTGGCGGAGTACTTGCAGAAAGACTACAACTACCTCAGTGACAAGCTGGGGCTCGATTTCAAGAAACGTCTCGACGTAAGGATTTATGACTCCGTGGGAAAATTCCTCACGGCCACCAACCAGAAGAAACCCTGGCGAGGTGCTCTCAATGCACGGGGAGTCTTGCATCTCCAACCTGTGCAGGCCCTCTCCCAGCGTGGAATATTCGAGCAAACCCTTTCGTACGAACTTGCCGTTGCGCTGCTTGACCAAACTTCAGGAAAGGGATGCCCGCGATGGCTGCGCGAATCGTTTGCCGTCTACCATTCCGGTGAAATGGCCAACCTGACGATTCCCATTGGTGCAAAGCTTTCGTACTTCTCCGATCTCGATCAGGACGTCCAGCAATATCCCGATCCGCCCCAGCGCGACGACGTCCACTATGTGCTTGGACAGACAATGAAATTTTTTGTCCAGAAATTTGGGGAAGACAAGGCATTCAAGATCTACAAGACGTTCAACGGCATGACCCCCATTGAAGAGATTTTCAAGAAAACCTTCAAGCAGGAATTCCGGACGATCGAGCGCACGTGGTCGAACTTCATTGCGGCGCAAACGGATACATTCAAGAAGCGTTCTGAGTAATCGTGTGAGTGGGGGAGAACCCCTGCGGCAGATTCTTGTGAGTGAGGTACGTTGCGCGTACTGATGCTCTTTCTTGATGGTGTGGGGTTAGGAAAAGACGACCCTGCGGTGAATCCGTTTTGCTTGGCGCGCTTGCCGACGCTTTGCTATCTCCTGAACGGTGATCCACCGCTGCTCCGTACCCGGGACTTTTCAAGTCGCACCACAACGATGATTCCACTTGATGCCAACCTCGGTGTGGAGGGGTTGCCGCAAAGTGGAACGGGCCAGACAGCGCTATTCACCGGTGTGAATGGCGCCCGCGTCATCGGCAAGCATTTCGGACCGTATCCATATTCCACCCTCAAAGCCACCATCGACGAAAGGAACATTTTTAGACGCCTTCGGGAGGCCGGGAAAACCAGTCTGTTTGCCAATGCCTTTCCCCAACGGTTCTTTGATTATATGAACCTGCGTCGTTCACGGCTCACTGTGACGACACTCGCGTGTACGATGACCGGAATCCCCCTGATGAAGCATCGGGATCTGCAAGAGGAGCGCGGAATCTCGGCCGACATCACCAACGCCGGCTGGTGTGAGATGGGCTATGAAGACATTCCCGTCATCTCGCCCGAAGAGGCCGGGCGGAGGCTTGCGCGGCTTTCCTCTCAACACGACTTCGTTTTGTTTGAGTACTGGATGACGGATCACGCCGGGCATTCGGAGAACTTCTCGCGGGCAGTAGACGTCCTCGAACGGTTCGACGGAATGCTCTCTGGAGTTCTCGATGAGCTCGATCCGAAGAATACAGTTCTCTTCCTGACCAGCGATCACGGGAACATTGAGGACATGTCCACGAAGTCTCACACGCGGAACCCGGTGCCAGCGTTGCTCTACGGACACGGTCACGATGCCGTTGCTGCGAAGCTCCGTTCGGGCTCTGCGGGAGGCGCCGATCTCACGCATGTGACACCAACATTGATGCATTTCCTGACAAACGGCGGGCCTGACTGAAAGACGGGCCTCGGGACGCCGTATATCTCTCCGCGCGAGATGAGGGACCGTATGGTAAGCGTTCGGAACTTTCCGGCTTTTCGCCTGAGCGTGCTGCTCGCAATTGGGATTCTTGCCGGAAACGCGCTCGAGCTTTCGATACAGGTATTCCCGGTTATTCTTTTCTCTCTTCTTCTCCTTGTTCTTCTCCTCATTTTTTTGGGCCCTCGCTCCACTCTTGGCGCACTCATTAGTGTTTCTGTTTCCCTGTTGTGCATTGCATTTGGCGCCGCGAAACTGGCGTTTGATCGTGACCAGTCATTGAAAATTCCGCACCAGGCGTTGGAATCGGAGACTGTGGCAATGGGAACTGTCAACAGTATTCCCCTAAGGGTACCGAACGGCGTGCGATTCGTAATGCGTACTTCGTCTCTTGTAATCGATGGAGCATCAAGGCCATTCGTGGCGTCAGTGCTGGTGTCCGTTATGCGACTGCGGGAGGAGAACGATGCTCTCCGCCATGGCAACCGTGTTGCGGTGAAGGGAGAGCTCATGCGCCCCGTTGACGAGCGAAACCCCGGTGAGTTCAGCGAGCGACAGTACTATGAAGCCAACGGGATTTCCCTCTTGATGCGTTCTGCCGGGAAAGAGCATCTCGTGGTACTTGACCCCTCGGAAGGATCATGGCTGATGACCAGGATGGTGGAGCCCACACGCAGGTACATTATCTCGACTATAGACGCGAGTGTTGGCGGCGAGGAAGGGGAGTTCCTCAAGGGTCTGTTGATCGGTGAACGGGGAGGTATTTCGCCATCGACACGGCGCGCGTTCACCAATGCCGGCGTTGCCCATGTGCTCGCTGTATCTGGCTCGAACGTCGCGGTGGTAGCAGGGATCCTCTTTGTCCTGATCGGGTTTTTCCCTTTTCCCCGCTGGGGCCGTTTCGTTGTCACAGGGTTGGGTGTCCTTTTTTACATGGTGCTGACAGGGAGCCAACCTCCGGTGGTTCGTGCGACAATCATGGCGCTGGTGATCCTTGCTGCCGGAGCGTTCCAGGAAAAACGAAACCCATTTAACGCGCTCGGGTTTGCTGCGTGCATTATCCTCCTCGTTGATGCGCGGCAGTTGTTCGATGTCGGGTTTCAGCTTTCTTTTGCAGCAGTCCTCTTCATTCTGGCACTGTACCCGAAAGTAAACTCATGGATTTCATGTATCCGGTCGGATACTCTCTCCATGCGTGGACTAATCTCGATACTCCGGGTAGGCGGGGTGTCGGCGGTCGCCACCCTTGGCACGTTTCCACTGACCGCCCTGTATTTTGGTAAAGTCTCGATCATCGGTGTGGTGGCAAATGTTCTCGTTCTGCCGATGGTTGCCGCAAGCGTTGCCCTTGGTTGTGCCGGGCTACTTGCAGGGCTTGTGAGTTCCTGGCTTGCCGGTGTTTATGGGTCTGTTAATCATCTTCTCCTCTCTCTTACACTGACGGCAACCAACATAGCCGGGAACCTTCCGCTGGCGTATGTTGATTCGGTTCGATTCACAGCGATTCATGCCGTCCCATTCTATATGCTCCTCCTCTTAATTATCAGCTTGAGGAAGTCATTGGCGTTTCGTGTCTTGACGATGTCGTTGTTGGTGTCGATGAATGTCATGATATTCACCCCTGATTCTCCAGCGTACGCGGCTCAGCGTGGAGTCCTTCGAGTAAGTGTGATTGACGTAGGACAGGGAGACGCGATATTGGTGGAGTTTCCCGACAACAAAACGATGCTGGTGGATGCCGGGCCTAAGAGCCTCTCGTTTGATGCGGGAGATCGCATCGTTGCTCCGTTTCTGCGGCGCCGTGCAATCACCACGATTGACCTTCTCCTTGTCTCACATCCACACAGCGATCATCTCGGCGGGGTCCCGGCCCTTCTTGAACAATTCGATGTCAAGCGTGTCGTTGATAACGGTCAGGCGATCAACACTTCCCTCTATGCCCGCTACCTCACTGATGTTCGCAACGAACGTTGCCGGTTTGAGTCGGCACAGGCAGGAATGGTCTTCCAGCAATTTGAAGGTGTTCGCATGTACATCCTCGCGCCCACAAATACCGGTATGGATTCCATGCCGCTCGCGAATCTTAACAACACATCGGTGGCGTGCAAGCTGCAATATGGCAGCGTGTCGTTTCTTCTCCCCGGCGATGCAGAAGAGGAAGCGGAGAAGGATATGGCCGGCGTGTATGGTGATTTTCTCCGGGCAGATGTGCTGAAGGCTGGACACCATGGGAGCAGCACCAGCAGCACAACGCAGTTTCTCGAGGTTGTTCGCCCTGGGCATGTCGTCATCTCCGTGGGGCGGCGGAACAAATTTGGGCATCCTGCACCATCAGTAGTGGAGAGATTTGCAGCACTAAATACACACATTCTCCGGACGGACGATCAAGGTGCCGTGATTTTTCAGACAGATGGTCTCACGCTCACGCGTATCGATTGGCGGTGAGATCACATCGCTTGATTCTCGCACCGGGGTTGGTTATCATTTCTCACCACGACCATTGCACTCACTGACATCGAACAAGATATGTCCGCACCTGAAACCACTCCACAGACCTCAGCAACAAAATCCGAATGGGAACAACGTCGTGTCCAACCAGTCGTTGCCCGGTTCGGAGAACGAAAGAAGGGATTTCACACCGATGCCGGGATGGTGATCGACCGGCTCTACAGTCCGGAAGAATTCGATTATCGTGAACGGCTAGGCTATCCCGGTGAATATCCTTTCACTCGTGGCCCCTACCCGACCATGTACCGGAGCAAGTACTGGACGATGCGCCAGTATGCCGGATTTGGGACGGCGGAGGAATCGAACTCCCGGTACCGCTACCTGCTTGACAGTGGAACGACCGGCCTGTCTGTTGCCTTTGACCTTCCAACGCAGATGGGCTACGACTCTGACCACACCCTGGCAGAAGGAGAAGTGGGGAAGGTGGGCGTTGCGATCGACACTCTTGCCGACATGGAGATCCTCTTTGCGGGGATCCCCCTGCAGAAGGTCACTACATCGATGACGATCAACGCGACAGCTGCGATTCTTCTCAGCATGTACGTCGCTCTAGCGAAGCGACAAGGCGCTGACCTCACGAAGCTTTCCGGAACGATACAAAACGACATCCTGAAAGAATACAGCTCTCGAGGCACACACATTTATCCTCCTGCACCATCCATGCGCCTCGTGACGGACACGTTTCAGTGGTGCAGCCAGAACCTTCCGCGCTGGAACGCCATCTCGATCAGTGGGTACCACATCCGGGAAGCGGGAGCGACAGCCGTGCAGGAACTCGGCTTCACGCTGGCCAATGGTATCGCATACGTCCAGGCTGCCGTGGAGACGGGCCTGAGTGTTGATTCGTTTGGCCCGCAGCTTTCCTTCTTCTTCAACGCACACAACAACTTCTTCGAAGAGGTGGCCAAGTTCCGTGCTGCGCGCCGGTTGTGGGCGAGGATCATGAAGGACCGGTTTGGAGCAAAGAACGAAGAAAGCATGAAACTCCGCTTCCACGCGCAGACCGGGGGCTCGACCCTTACGGCGCAACAGATCGACAACAACGTTGTGCGTGTGACGCTGCAAGCCCTCGCGGCAGTTCTTGGCGGATGCCAATCGCTCCATACGAACAGTCGCGATGAAGCGCTTGCTCTTCCCACGGAGTCTTCGGTTATGCTCGCACTGCGCACTCAACAAGTGATTGCGCACGAGTCCGGAGTAGCGGACACGATCGATCCTCTGGGTGGCGGGTATTTCGTCGAGTCTCTGACTGATTATCTCGAACGGGAGGCGTGGAAGTTGATCGGGAAGATTGATGAGATGGGAGGAGCGGTCCGCGCTATTGAGCAGAAGTTCTACCAGAACGAAATCATGAAGAGTGCGTATGAGTATCAGCTCGCCATTGAAAAAAAGGAAAAAGTGATCGTGGGAGTGAACGAGTTTGTCATTCCGACACATGGGGATCCGGATCTCCTCACGATCGATGCTTCCGTCGCACGACGCCAGACGCAACGGCTGCGAGCAGTGAAATCAAAAAGGAACAAGGAGACGGTACGCTCCACACTCGAGGCTTTGAAGTCTGCCGCGCGGACGAGACAGAACCTGGTTCCGTTAATCCTGCAAAGCGTTGAGGCCTATGCGTCAGTTGGAGAGATTTCTGATACGTTGCGCGAAGTGTGGGGAGAGTATAAGGAATAGAAAAAAGAATTAGTCAGAGAAATGCCATCATGCCTCTCACGAAAAACAAACTCAAAGAACTTCGTCAGTTGACGAGCAAGAAGCATCGGGATGAGTCTGATCAGTTCATCATAGAGGGTGTCCGACTTGTGCAAGAGGCGGTGCAGTCTGACTACACGATTCAGGAAGCCTTCTACACGCGTGACCTTGAAGAGAGCGCGGGTGGTGCGACGCTTCTGCAGACCCTGAAGAAGAAGACTGCGAACCTCTTCCCTGTAACAACACGGGAGATGGAAGTGATCTCCGAAACGGTAACATTCCAGGGAATTGTGGCAGTGCTTCGCCAGAAACACTTTACCGTTGAGATGTTGCTAACGAAGAACAGCGGCCAATCCCGGTTAGTGGCGTTTGACAGTGTATCGGATCCGGGGAACGTCGGATCGATGGTCCGGACATGTGATTGGTTTGGTGTTGATGGCGTACTGCTGGGCGGTAGTTCTGTCGATCTCTACAATCCCAAAGTTCTTCGCGCAACGATGGGAGGCGTTTTCCATCTTCCCATTGCAGAAGGCGTGGATCTTCTCTCTACCCTTTCTCGAGCGAAGGGGATGGGGTACAAGGTGTACGTCACCGACGTCCAGAGCGAAACGCATTTCGACCGGGTGAAGTATGAGCACAAAGCCATCATTGTGTTCGGCAACGAGGCCTGGGGAGTTTCCGATCAGGTAAAACACCTCGCAGATACCAAGGTTTCCATCCGCAGGTACGGCGCTGCTGAGTCTCTGAATGTTTCCGTCGCATGTGGTGTCGTGCTTTCGGGCCTTCACCGGCTGCTTGACGAATAGCCTTCGCTTACGTCCTAGTCTCTCACACAGGAGTAATCGCACTTGGAGTTGCC
This sequence comes from Bacteroidota bacterium, assembly GCA_016844425.1. Next base: position 802 of record JAERML010000041.1, on the reverse strand, counting down.
ACAGGGATTCAGGGTCGGCCACTGGAGCAATACGCAGGCATTGACGGGCTGCACGGTAATTCTCTGTCCGCCAAAGACAGTGGGAGGGTGTGATGTGCGCGGGAGCTCGCCCGGAAGCCGGGAACTCGCACTGCTGGCAAGTGACAAGACAATGCAGGAGGTGCATGCCGTCCTTCTGACTGGAGGAAGTGCATTCGGCCTTGGAGCGGCGGATGGAGTAATGCGGTATCTTGAGGAGCACAGCATCGGTTACGAGACACCGTGGGTGAAAGTCCCGATCGTTCCAGCGGCCGTCATCTTCGATCTGAATATAGGTTCGAAGGATGTTCGTCCAACAGCGGAGGCAGGTTATAGCGCTTGCGTCGACGCCGGCACGGACATCAAAACGGAGGGGAACATTGGTGCTGGGATCGGTGCAACTGTTGGGAAATGGGGAGGCATCGAGACTCGCATGAAGGGAGGATACGGCGCGGCACGGGTGCAACGGGGTGAGCTTCAGGTCGTTGCCGTCGCGGTAGTGAATGCGGTGGGTGATGTGGTTGATGGGTCAGGTCGGATTCTTGCCGGCGCCCGGTCAGCGGAAGGAAAATGGCTTGGAGAACAGGATCCTCTCCGCACGTTTACTCGCGTACGAATGCCACTCCTTTCCAATACCACACTTGTTGCTATCATGACGAATGCGAGGCTCACCAAGGTGGAAGTCAACCGGCTGGCGCAGCGGGGGCATGACGGAATGGCGCGGGCGATCAAACCAGTGCACACATCGTACGATGGCGACATCGTGTTCGGCCTTGGTTCAGGA
>JAERML010000040.1 GCA_016844425.1 Bacteroidota bacterium | reverse complement strand
TGAACTGCACGCCACGCTGCCTGGTCATGTATTCTGCAATCGCCTTGCGCAACTCGGGCAGACCGGGCGCAGGGCCATAGTGTGTGTACCCTTTGTCGAGAGCGACCTTCGCGGCGGTTCTGATGTTGAGAGGGGTGTCAAAATCCGGTTCGCCGATTTCGAGATGAACGACATGACGGCCCTGTGCTTCAAGAGCCTTGGCTTTCACGAGAACTTCAAACGCAGTCTCGGTGCCGAGGGTTTTCATCCGCTGAGCGATATGCATATGGGATCTCTCGCGTTCGAGGTTTGGAAATGATCTGGAAGGAACCAGTGAGAAGTAGGGGCAACTTCACAATGCAACCGTCAACACGGATCGTTACATCTGGAACCAAGTTAGCAAAAAGGAGTGAGATGGGCAAGTAGGCAAATGCAAACGAGGTGGTTCTTATGTCGGTACATTCGTATCTCCCGCACGTTACTGTATCCGAACGCGTTCAATCCAGCCTCAACAAATACGTTCGCCGCTGGTGCTGCAAACACTTGCCTTACAAACTATCTTCCTCTGCAAGTATCGGCAGATTACGCGAAACGACTCCGAAGTTGGAACACAGGGGAAAATAGAGTAGAATGAGGTTGACACAAAAAGCGAATGTGGTGTTGACAATGTCAGTTTTCAGTAAATTCGGGGATCTCTTCAAGAAACTCACCGGTACCGGTGGCAAGTCCACCTCCGCACCGGTTATTCCCCCACAACACCCTCCCGCGCCGCACCGTGAGCAGGAACGCCACGCAAAGCGCGTGGTACAGCGACAGAGAGAACGTGATCACCGCGAGACGCGTCGTCCGGATCCGAACCGCCAGACTCGCCCACTGCGAGTCCAACGGACGAGACCCGAATCCGCTGCTGAACCCCACCGACCGGAAGCGCAGTGGCATCCCACAGCGTTCAATGTCCCCCCCGAACCGGGGAAGGTCCGGTTCCATGACCTCGACCTCCCCTTCGAAGTGATGCATGCAATCCATGACCTTGGCTTTCAATACTGTACGCCGATCCAGGCTGGTATTCTGGCCCACACGCTTTCAGGCAAAGACGCAACCGGCCGTGCGCAAACGGGAACCGGGAAGACAGCGGCATTTCTTATCACGATCCTGACACACTTCAGCCGCAAGCCCGCGCCAAAGCCGAGAAAAAAAGGTGCGCCGCGCGCACTTATCCTAGCGCCTACGCGGGAACTCGTTCTCCAGATCGAGAAGGATGCGAAGTCGTTCACCAAGTACACGAGCCACAAAGCAATGGCGGTGTTCGGAGGGATGGAGTACGGCAAGCAGCAACACCTGCTGAAATCATCCGCCGATATTGTGGCCGCAACGCCGGGACGCCTGCTGGACTTCAAACGGAATGGATATATCGACCTGTCACAGGTCGAGATTCTTGTGATCGACGAAGCGGACCGGATGCTGGATATGGGATTCATCCCCGACGTCCGCCGGATCATCGAAAGCACGCCGATGAAAGGAACCAGACAGACGTTGTTCTTCAGTGCAACACTGACGCCTGAGGTGAATCGTCTCGCCGCGGCGTGGACACGGCAACCTGTGCTCATCGACGTCACCCCCTCTCAAGAGATCACCCTCTCAACAACTGAGCAGATGGTGTACATTACCACGGATGAGGAGAAGTTCACTCTCCTGTATAACATGATCACGAAGCGCAACCTGGAACGGGTGATGCTGTTCGCCAATCGGAGAGATGAGACACAGTTCCTGAAAGACTTGCTCGACTCCCGCGGTATCCACTGCGGTCTCCTTTCCGGCGATGTGTCACAGGCGCAGCGGGGGAAGACGCTGGAAGCATTCCGGAACGGCAAGTTCAAGGTGCTCGTGGCCACGGATGTGGCGGCGCGCGGGTTGCACATCGACGGAGTGAGCCACGTGGTGAATTATTCCCTGCCCATGGACCCGCAGGATTATGTTCACCGTATTGGCCGGACAGGTCGTGCGGGGGCCAGCGGCATCTCAGTCAGCTTTGCTACTGAAACCGAGGCGTACCAGCTTCCGGAGATCGAAAAATACATCGGGCGTAAACTTGTCGCGGTCCATCCTGAGCCAGACTTGCTCACACCGCTGCCGGCGCTTGCCGAAGGAATGGTTGAACCGAAGAAGAGAGCTTCCCGCGTTCCACAGGGAGGAAACCGTAGGAGTGGACCAAGATCAGGGAGCGGGCATGGCCGGAGAAGGCGGGGCGGGGGGCGGAAGTCGTGACCGGATGATGTTGGAATTTTCCTTGGCCTCCGGACGTATTTGTGTAAGAGACAAAACTTGATTTTGTAGCTGGCCTTTTGTAGGATTCTTATAGTTCCATCCTATCCGTCTCAATGCCTCTCTTCGTACTGGCGTTCGCCACCTCCGAGCATGTCCGCAATCACATTGTTTGGCAGGCAAAGTCGGTATGTTGACCTTTATTGTGGTAAGTCGTACAGTGTAATCAGTTCGTTTCTTCTCATAAGCCTCCTATGTCTGCTACAGACGTGGGAGGCTTTTTGCTTTTGCTGTGGTCCTATCAACTTCAAATGGCCATGAGGCGATCATTTTGCGTGTGTTTGATAAGAATTGTTAGCTCGAGTTCGGCAACAAAACAGCTTGAATTTCGCTCCTCAGGTTCTTAAGTAGAGAATTCACCCGGGTGACTATCATTATGAATGGAGGTACTATGAAAACACAATGGTCGGTGAAACAGTTATGCAATCAAATTCTCTTTGTGTTGATTCTTTTGGGACTGCATCCTTGGCCCGCGGAATCACAGAGTCCGGGTCTCGTTGCTGCCTTTTCCTTTAATGAAGGTACAGGGACAACGGTGAACGATATTTCGGGCAACGGCATCACAGGGACGATCAGCGGAGCCACTTGGACCACGCAAGGCAAGTATGGCAATGCCCTCTCGTTCAACGGTGCCAGTAGCTATGTGGAACTAGGTAATCCCTCACTGCTCCAGATTACGGGGAGCATGACCTGGAGTGCGTGGGTGAATGCAGCAGCCAATCCACCGGATGATGGGCAGATCATAGCGAAGTCAGACAATAACTCTGGGTGGCAGTTAAAGACAAGCCCTGATACAGGACCACATACATTTGGGGTAGCGGTGTCAGCGAGTAGTAGCTCTCACACACAACGCTACAGCACAACGGTGAGGTCACTGAACACGTGGTATCACGTAGCGGGTGTGTACAATGCGACAACGCAGACGTTAGACATGTATGTCAACGGGGTGTTGAACAATGGGACGTTAAGTGGGACGGTCCCAGCGTCACAGATCAACTCCACCGTCAACGTAAACATCGGCCGACGGGTAGGCGGGTATTACTTCAATGGCCTAATTGACGAAGTACGGGTCTACAACCGTGCGCTGACGCCGCCAGAGATCCAAACGGATATGAACACTCCAATCGGGAACCCGCCTCCGCCGGGCCTCTCGATCAGTCCAGGTGTGGCGGCCCTGACCTTCGCGCGGACGCAGCAGTTCACCTCCAACAACGGTAACGTTGTTTGGCTCGTCGATGGCGTTCTCGGTGGATCGGCCTCGTCGGGAACGATCACGACTTCCGGCTTGTACACGCCGCCGAGTGCTGTTGGCACTCATACGGTGACAGTGAAAACGTTGGATCTGTTGGAGTCCGCAAATGCAACGGTGTACATTGTCAACCATCCTGGTGTATTCACACATCACATCGACAACTTTCGGACCGGTGCGAACTTGAACGAAACAGTATTGACACCGGCCAACGTGACTTCAACAACATTCGGAAAGCTCTTTACCTACCCGATTGACGGTCTGTCCTTTTCCTCGCCACTCTACGTGGCCAACTTGAACATCCCTGGACAGGGGTTCCACAATGTCGTCTACGTGGCGACGGAGCACAATAGTGTCTATGCCTTTGATGCAGACGGAGTGAGCAGTAGCCCCCTCTGGCATGTGAGTTTTCTCGGGCCCGGCGTCACTACGGTTCCCTGTGCCGATGTAGGTGAATGCGGCGATATCCCTAATGAAATTGGGATAACAAGCACGCCCGTGATTGATCCGGCGAGCGCAACATTGTACGTGGTTGCCAAGACCAAGGAGGGTACGAACTACTTCTTTAGGTTGCATGCTCTCGACATCAGTACGGGGGCCGAGAAGTTTGGCGGTCCGGTGGTGATTCAGGCAACTGTACCAGGGACTGGCGTTGGGTCGCAAGGTGGGCAATTGCCTTTTTTGCCTCTTCGAGAGAACCAGCGAACGGCGCTCCTTCTCAACAATGGCGTGGTCTACTTCGCCTTCGCAAGCCACGGCGACGTTCAGCCGTACCACGGCTGGGTCTTCGGGTACAACGCAACAACTCTTCAGCAAACCTTTGCCTTCTGTGTCACACCGAACAATGAAGGTGGTGGCGTTTGGCAGAGCGGAGGTGGTTTGGCTGCCGACGCGGCTGGAAACATCTATTTCGCGACAGGAGACGGGACGTTCACCGCTGATGTCGGAGGCATCGACTACGGGGACAGCTACGTGAAGCTGAGTCCCACGGGCACCGTCCTGGATTATTTCACCCCTCATGATCAGTTGATACTGGACCAACTCAACCTCGATCTTTGCGCGGGTGGAGTGCTTCTGCTCCCCGACCAACCCGGTCCCAACCCACACTTGCTGATCGGCTCTGGCAAGAACGCCACAGTCTACGTTGTCAACCGGGACAGCATGGGGCACTTCCGCCCCAACAACGACAGCCACGCCGTTCAGACTCTGCCAAACATCTTTCCCAATGGCACACCGGAGCCTGGCAACTTCATTAATCCGGTCTACTTCAACGGAACTGTTTACTTCAGCCCGGTGGCCGACAACATCCAAGCCTTCCAGCTGAGCAACGGATTGTTGATCACAGCGCCGACATCCCGGTCTTCGGAGTTATACACGATGCCGGGTGGAACGCTTGCGATTTCCGCTAACGGCAACACCAATGGCATCCTTTGGGCCGTGCAGAGGAACGGCACGACGGCCCCCGGCGTCCTGTACGCCTATGATCCAGCCAACTTGAGCACCGTTTTCTATAACAGCAACCAGGCAGGGTCGCGCGACATTATGGATTTCGCAGCGAAGTATACTATGCCGCTCGTGGTCAACGGAAAAGTCTTTGTTGTCACCCTCAGCGGACTAACTATGTACGGTGGGATATCTGCAGGGACAACCATTGCACCGGCTCCGCCAGTGTTGGCCACGCCAGCGAACGGAGCGACAGGCGTTGTAACAAACCCGACTTTGACATGGAACGCATCGACTGGAGCGACATCGTATCACCTTCAGGTATCGACGGATCCCGGTTTTGCGACAACGGTGGTGGATCAGAGTAACATCACGACGACCTCCTCTGCAGTAGGTGGACTGGCAGGGAACACACTGTTCTACTGGCGCGTGAGTGCGAGCAACAGTGGAGGAACGAGTGCGTACTCAACGGGCTTCAGCTTCACGACCACTGCCCCACCGCCACCACCACCAGCTCCGGTCTTAGCCACACCAGCCAACGGGGCAACGGGAGTAGCGACCAACGCGACGCTGACGTGGAACGCATCGACCGGAGCGACATCGTACCACTTACAGGTATCGACCGATCCCGGGTTTGCGACAACATTGGTGGATCAGAGCAACATAACGACGACCTCCTCTACAGTGACTGGACTGGCAACGAACACGCTGTGCTACTGGCGTGTAAGTGCGACCAACGGTGGTGGGACGAGTGCGTATTCGACAGCGTGGAGCTTCACCACGGAGCTTTTCCCCTACGGTGCTGTGCTCTACGGCCAATACTGCGCGAGCTGTCACGGGCCGCTCGCCACGAGCACCAAGCACAACAGGACGGCGGCGCAGATTCAAGCGGCCATCGACGCCAATCGTGGTGGCGTTATGGGCAGCCCCGAGTTGCGTGCGTTGACGCCGACTCAGGTGGAGGCCATCGCGGCGGCTCTCGTGACAGCTTTGCCGATTCAACTTGGGAGCTTTACGGGCGGTGTCGTTTCACCCAATGCAGTTCGGCTCGAGTGGGTGACCCTGAGCGAAGTAAACAACTACGGCTTTGAAATACAGAAGTCTGACACAACACAGCAACGCTATCAAACAATTCCGAACAGCTTCATACCCGGGCACGGGACAACGAACGAACCACAACACTACAGCTTCATCGACTCGACAGTAACTTCTGGCGTGTGGTACTATAGATTGAAACAGATTGACCTGGATGGGACAATCCACTACTGTGATGGAGTTCGAGTCAATGTGCTTACTGGTGTAAAAGAGAAAGAGACCCCGACAGTATTCTCACTCTCTCAGAACTATCCAAATCCCTGGAATCCATCAACAACAATTCACTACGGTTTGCACCAAACATCATACGTCATGCTTACAGTCTACAACACACTCGGTCAACAAGTAGCACAACTTGTGAACGAACAACAGCAGGCGGGATATCATGACGTAGTGTTTCGAGGTGATGAGCTAGCGAGCGGCGTGTACTTCTATCGCCTGTACGCGGGCGAGTTCGTACAAACGAAAAAGTTGTTGCTGTTGAAGTAACCGAAACCACTAACAAGGTCCCTCAAGCCCGGCCCGACTTTGTCGGGATCCGGGCTTTTTGTTTCACCTCTTCGTCTTGAGTTCCTTCCCTCAGTATTTGCCAGCCTATCCAAGATGTGCCGTTTCAGAACAAGGACATTCAGAAGATCGCGAGCTGTCTGTTCATCGCTTGGACTTGATTGAGTCAGAGATTTGCACTACCTTTGAAACACTGCGGGAGTAATTCAGTCCCCGCCTCCGGCGGGGTAAAGTCCGAATGCCAGCTTCTTCCAAATCGTCCCACGAACAAAGTTGATCGTCAGTAGATTATGCGGGAGTAATTCAGTGGTAGAATGCCAGCTTCCCAAGCTGGACGTCGCGGGTTCGAGTCCCGTCTCCCGCTCCAAACAGAAGAAAACCACAGAGACACGGAGACACAAAGTAAAGGTATGATCGACGCCCGGATTGATTCCGGGCTTTCTTTTTGGTGAAGTGGAGGTCGAGTCCCGCTTGCCCCGACGTTCTCTGTCGGGGTCTCCGCTCCGTGGCGGTGTGACCATGTTGTCATTGCGTGTCATATTCCCTACTTTTGGACTCAATGCGAACAACACATAGAGCGGTGATGAAATCAAGTTTTCTTCTCGCAGTTGCCGTGACATTGATTGTCGCCATGCCCCCGTATGTTACTGCACAATCAAAGAAGTACGATCTCAAGTCCGGCATCATCACGTTCGTCGAGAATACAGTCATGAGTGGGAGAAAAGACACAAAAAAGGTGGTGGTGTACTTTGACGATTACGGCATGAAAGAGCGCAGGGATGTGTATGAAGGTGATCGGATTACGGAGACATTCTTCAGCGATGGCAGGACACTCTACACCGTCGTCCACTCCGAGAAAACAGCATACAATCGCGGAAGCGCAACCCGTGGGACAGAACTGCGCTTTGACTGGGACGAGGTTTCATCAAAGGGCATACGCGATGGAACGGTGAGGAAGCTTCCCAACATCACAGTGGCCGGAAAGAGTTGTGAATCATTTGAGCGAATCTCGTCCTCCGAAAAGATTGTCTTCGCAGGGTGGAGTCATATCTGCCTGATGACAGAACTCACCGCACCAAAAATGAGGAAGGACTCCAGGGCAGTCTCATTCGAGGAAAATCTCGCCGTACCGGCTGAGAAGTTTAAAGTCCCGAGAGGCTATGCGGTCAAGTGACGAGCTGTGGCTGCACGTAACATGATTTGCAATCCTATCCTCTATCGGTCGCCGAAGCGAAAAAAGCGACAAGAGAATACACAACCGCCACGATCAATGCATTGAACACAAAGTTGATGAGCGTATCGCTTGCCGAATGCGAGCGGCTGTCAATATCGATGAACAACCAGACGAGAAGTGCCAACGTTGTCAGAACGATAATCCAGCCGGGAATACTGGAAGGAAAGAAGAAGATCCCCTTGCGAACGAACCAGTGGAGTTTCATCACAGAGTTTTTAAGAGGTAGTGGTGGATGTTTTCAATGATAACATAGGAAATGAAGATCCCAATCAGCGTCAAGCCCAAAAGGATACACGCGAGATTGATCCATCGAACCTTGACGGTCGCAATGACCTCCCTCCGCTCACGGTCAATCGACACATGAAGAATCACCTCCCTCCGCTCACGGTCAATCGACACATGAAGAATCGCCAGCGCATTGATCAGGACAGCAATGAGCGGAAATCCAACCAGCAGAATCGGGCTGAGCATCGGGATCGTTTTATCGATTGAGGCGATGGACTCCTCAATAATGGTGAAGATGTGCAGGTCGATCATGAAGTAATGCTTCATGAACACCGCAAAGAGGAAGAAACACGGGACCGCTACCAGCCACACCGCAAGAGCCGCCGACTTCCTTGCGTCGAACAACGTGAGTTTGAGCTGCCGCTTGTGCGATTCAGGGGTCACATCTGGAACTTTCAGATCCGAAAGTGGACTCTTCTTTTCATTCATGATTGATCCTGTGAAATGGTATTCGGTTGCTCAAGCGATGTCCGGATTCTCTCCAGACCCCGGGAGAGAAGAGATTTGACGGTGCCTTCCTTCTTCCCGACAATCTCCGATATTTCTTTGATGCTCTTCTGCTCGAAGAACCTGAGCGCAATGACGGCCTGGTACTTTGGCGGCAACCGCTGGACAATCTTCTGAACTCTCACGTACATCTGGTGCTCCTCAAGCTGCCGTTCGACTTCCTGCTTTTCTGACTCAAGCGATGCAGGGTCAGGGTATTCTGCTTCAAACTGCCCGCGGATGTCGAGGAATCCAAGGAGAGGATACCGCCTCCTCCGAAAGAATGAATTGACTTCGTTCGTCGCAATGCGATAGAGCCAGCTTGAGAGAGCTACCTCCTTCCAGACAAATCGATGGATGGATGTGTACGCCTTTAGAAACGTCTCAGACGAAACGTCCCTCGCTGTGTCGTAATCGCCGACGCGATGGAGAATGTATCCAAAGATCTGCGAGTAATACTCGTCGTAGATCTTCTCGAAGGCAGCGGGGTTCGTCTTGCACGCCTCGACGAGTTCTTTCTCCTGATCGGCCGTGAGCATCAAGTACTAATAGAACGCCGGACATTCGAATCCGTTGCACTGTTCCTCGCATGCCAATCGGAAAGGCATGATTTCATCATGTTTCATTTTGGAGGAATAATCCTTATTTTGATGCGGGTTTGTTGATAAGGGACGCTTAGCTCAGTTGGTTCAGAGCGCCGCCCTTACAAGGCGGAGGTCACTGGTTCGACCCCAGTAGCGTCCACAACGATCAGCCCCCGACAGAAATCGTCGGGGTCCTCGATTCGGTTGCCACTCGCTTTCGCTCGTGGGCCGAATCGGGACTTACAAGGCGGAGGTCGTAGGTTCGACTCCTACAGCGTCCACTGGTTAGTCCCGACAAATAGCGTCGGGATCCGCAATTCGGTTCCTGCCTACTGCCACTCGCAGACCGAATTGGGACTTAGCTCAGTTGGTTCAGAGCGCCTGCCTTACAAGCAGGAGGTCACTGGTTCGACCCCAGTAGCGTCCACTCCTCTATCTTCTCGCATACCACACACCAAACACGGTCACCGCTGCACCCACAAAATGAATCGGGAAGAGTTGTTCGTCAAGTGTAAAGTATGAGATGATAAACGCCAGCACCGGGACGAGGGTGCTATACGTTGCAGTCCGCCCGGGGCCAAGATGCTTCACACCGGTTGACCAGAAGAAATTCGCAATGCCAATCGAGAGCGCCCCTGAAACGACCGCGGCGAGAATGTAACTCCAATGGATCGTCGACCAGGAGGTCGTCATTGCAGATGGAATGGCTGCGATCCCCAAACCCACCGCGCCAACCGTAATCATAACGAACGTTACTTGCAGAGTCGGGTACTTCGCCACGAGCGGCTTCTGTAGATTTGTGTTCAACCCCCAGAACGCTGCTGCACCAAGAGATAGCAAGTCGCCATAGACATCCATCCCGCCGAACTGAAGCTTCTTCCCGCTTCCAAGAATGATCATCGCCACGCCACACAGCGAGACCAACGCTCCGAGCCACATCTGACGACCAACATTCTCTCTATGTAACCGTGAACTCAACAGAAGCGTCCAGAGCGGGGACGTGTTAAGCAGGATGGCTGAATTCCCGGCGCTTGTCATGTTCAGCCCGATGATGAACGCCATCTGATAGATCACGTTGGCAACGATACCGGCCTTTATGAGCATGCGCCAATCATTCCTGGCAATGGGGGTCCACTGCGAGCGGCTAAAGAACAGAAAGGCCAGAACCAATGCAGCCACCACGTACCGGATGCCGTTGAAGAGAAGAGGGTCGAGTTCCTTCAATCCCCATTTTGCAATCGGATAGTTCGACGCCCAGATAATGACAACAATGAGGAGGAGGGTCTCTGCCTTCCGTTCTTTGGCCCGTTGCAGATCAGTCATTGGATCTCAATTGATCTGATGAAAGAGGGTTGCATGCGATAAAAAACGAGACCGCGTAAACAACGAGACTCAGTGCGAGAAGAGCGTATTGATAGGGCGCAGGCTGCCGGCCGTTCAATGTCGCCTCGGTGTCCGTCATGAACGAATAAAGCACCACGAGCGTTCCTGCAATGGCAAGCATCCACGACCACCTATTCGGATGGAAGAACTTCCTCCCCTCGAACCTCACCGCAATGGTCAAACCGCAAACGATCATCAAGAGAGAGATAAGCACAGGAGCAATCACCGGACCGATCCATGGCAAAGGGATAAGAAACAGGATGTCCCAATCGGAAAGACTGGCCGGCCAATCGAGAATCACTTTCAGCCATACGTAGTAGAAAATATCCCACACGCCAAAGGCAACGAGGAAGTATCCAAACCTCTCCCACGCTTTCGATCCCACAAGAAATCCAACAGCCGCAAGCATCACGATAGTCGCAGCTTCCCGTGCCAGCTCCACAGTCAAATGTTGTTGACTGATAAGCTTCAGCGGAAACGCGAACCCATCCGGATAGTAGATTGAGCGGAGATAGACAACTACGCTTGACTCAACAAATGCAAACGCAACGCCGAAG